>JBOHQZ010000005.1:0-24216 GCA_050732275.1 bacterium | reverse complement strand
TGCCGATGATGAGAAAGCCGGATGGCATTTGTGATTAATTGATCATAATATAGAAAACGACGAACATGGTGAAAGTCATCATCTGCGCCGGCGTCATCACTGCCGCCATATTGGTGGTGCCAACGGCTTGCATCAGCATGAGCATGGACAATTCCTTGCGCATGATGCCGAAGATCAGCGTCGTGCCGACCGTTTCGGGCAAAGCTAAAATCGCTGTCACCGGCCGCAGAAAGTGATTGATGGATTGATCGAGTTGCCAGTGCTCCGCCAAGCTCAAAGCAGGGCTGCCGATGATCAACACCGGCCAAGCTACGAAAACAAATTCCTTCATCCGCCACCAGGTTTTGGCGAGCAGCGCGCGAATCGTTGGCAGGCGATAGGGCGGAATTTCCATGATCAAGCCGGGCGTAATCTCCGGCCAGATTTTCGACATCACTTTGCCGGCCAATGCGACGACCAAAATATTGATGCCGTAAATGGTGAGCGCCATATTGGGCCCGAGATAAAACGCCACCAATCCGAGAATAACTGTGGTACGCGCCGAGCATGGAACCATGATGGCGAGCATGGCGGCGAGAAGCCGATCGCGCGGTGAGCGCAGAATGCGCGTGGCCATCACCGCCGGCACGCTGCAGCCGTAACCGAGAATCGCCGGCAAAACCGAAGTGCCGTGCAAGCCGATGCGGTGCATGAGCGCATCCATAAGAAATGCGACGCGCGGCAGATAACCGACGTCTTCCAGCACGGCCATTATGAGCAGAAACGGCACGAGATACGGAAAAACGATCGCCACGCCCGCGCTCAATCCTTGCACCACGCCGCTCAGCATCGAAACCAAAAGTGTAGTTTCGCCAAATCGAGCTTGCAATTGTGCGACGCCCACTTCAAACCAGGAGAGCAAATGCGGCTCGAGCGCAGCGCCGATGCGGAAAATCAAATTGAAGCTGGCAAAGAGAATGAGCGCCAGAAAAAAATAGCCCCAATATTTGTGCATCAGTATCCGGTCGATTTTATCACGCCAGCTCAAGTAGGGTTCGCCAAGCGTCGCCGTCTGCTCGAAGAGGCGCATGGCCGCAGCGTGACGTTCGTTACTGATGAGCACGTCTACCGGGCGTTCGAAAACTTTTTCAATGCCGAGGCGTTGTGGCAAGCTGTTCGCATGTTGCCGCATGCGGAGGCTTTCCCGCACTTTTTGAAAGACCTGACTCACGCCTTCGCCTTTTGATGCAACGGTGGCGACTATCGGCACGCCAAGCAGGGATGAGAGTTTTTCAAGATTAATGTGTACGCCGTGCCGTGCGGCCTCGTCCATCATATTCAGACAGATGACGATAGGATGACCAAGCTCCAGCAGTTGCAGCGTCAATTCCAGCCCGCGGCTCAAGCGCGAAGCGTCGATGACATTGACGATGGCATCCACTTCGTGATGCAGGAGATATTCGAGTGCCGCTCCAGCGGCACGGTCCGACGCGGCCAGCGAATAAATGCCGGGCAAATCCGTCAACTCCGCGACCACGCCATTGAGGCGCACTTTGCTGATGGTATAGCTTACCGTGGTGCCGGGAAAATTGGCGGTGGCCGATTTGTAGCCGGCGATCCAATTGAAGATCGTGCTTTTGCCGGAGTTGGGCTGGCCCAAGAGCGCGAGTCTCATGCCGGCACCTGTACGAAAATTTTCACGGCAATATGGCGGCCGATGGCGATTTCCACTCCATCACACTGCACCAGCAATGGGCCGCGCAGCGGTGCTTGGCGAATGACCTTGATCCAGTCGCCGAGATGCAGCCCCACTTCATTGAGTCGTTCCCACACGTTTTGGCCGCTTTCGATGCTGACAATTTGGGCGGGAGTTTCAAAGGGCAACTGGGTGATGTTCATGAATTTATTTTGCATTACTCCTGTTCAATCTCGAGTTTCTTTGCAGATTGGTTGTCTGCCTATGCCCGTAGACGTTACGATTCATCAAAGTATTTCAGTGTTGACTCACGCAAACCCTGTACCGATGGGCGAATCGCCTGTAAGTCATTATTTCTTGCCACCACGATGCATCGGTTTTTTGTTGAAAATAGGAAGGGAAGGAGGCGGTTTTCGCAAAAATGGGAAGGCTTTGTTCCCCGCTTAAATTGAAAATAACAGTTGTATCATTCAATTTTTGTGTTAAATTCGACATGACTGTGAGCCACACGTGCAAATCTCTCATGAAAAAACAACAAGCTAAAAAAGATTAACCCATGTCCCAACCCATGTCAACGATCATCCTTGAAGTCGCATTTATTTTATTATTGATCATTGCCAACGGCGTTTTTGCAATGTCGGAAACTGCCGTCATCTCGTCACGCAAAGAACGGCTGCGGCAATGGGCCAACGATGGCAACGACAAAGCGCGCACGGTGCTGGAGCTGGCGAATGATCCGACGCGCTTTTTGTCCACCGTCCAGTTCGGCATCACCCTCGTCAGCGTGGTGGCCAGCGTTTATGGCGGCGCGACCATCGCCGAAAAACTGGCCGTTTACCTCCAAATCATTCCGCTGCTGGCGCCGTATAGTAAAGCGATAAGCTTCGGCATCGTTGTGATCGCGATCACTTATTTGTCGTTGATCATCGGCGAATTGGTGCCGAAGCGGTTGGCGCTCAACAATCCGGAGCGCGTCGCTTCGGCGGTAATCGCGCCGATGCGATTCTTATCACGAATCGCTTCGCCGGCGGTTCATCTCTTGAGCAGCTCGACCAATGCGGTGCTGCGCCTCTTTGGCGTGAAACCCTCGGCGGAACAGCCGGTCACTGAAGAAGAAATCAAGATCATGATAGAGCAAGGCAAGCAAGCCGGCGTGTTTGAAAAGGCCGAACAAGATATGGTGGAGCGCGTGTTTCATCTGAGCGACCGGCGCGTCAACACATTGATGACGCAGCGCGCTGATATCATTTGGCTGGAAGTGAACGATCCGCTCGAAGCCATCCAGCAGAAGATCGCCAGTGGGCGCTCGCGTTTCCCTGTTTGCCAAAACAGCCTCGATCACATGCTCGGCATCGTCAAAGTGAAGGATTTGTTGGCGCCCAGCTTGGCGGGCCAAGGGCTCGATCTCAAGAGGTTGCTCCGCCAACCGCTGTATGTGCCGGAGAGCATGCGCGCGCTGAAAGTGCTCGAACTGTTCAAGCAAACCCGCACGCATATCGCGCTGGTGATTGACGAATACGGCAGCATTCAGGGATTGATCACGCTAAACGACATTCTTGAAGCCATCGTGGGCGACATTCCCTCCAGCGACATGCCGAACGAGCCGCTGATCGTCAAGCGCGAAGACGGCTCGTGGCTGATCGACGGCACGTTGCCGGTGGAGGAGTTTAAAAAAAATTTTCAGCTTGCTGAATTGCCGCACGAAGAAATGGGCGAGTATCAAACCTTGGGCGGTTTTGTCATGATGTATATGGAGCGCATCCCCTCGCCCACCGAACATTTTGAGTGGGGCGGGCTGCGTTTTGAAGTGATGGATATGGATGGGCATCGCGTCGACAAAGTGCTGGTGATGCGGGCGCGGCCTCATTGAAAATTATTTCATGAACCGGAGTCGCCGCACTTGTCGCACTTCATTTTTTATAGAGTTGGTTCAGATATACTTCCTTCGCATTCGCAAAATTGCGAAAAAGGTGAGAGAATTTTCTCAGAATTTGGAAAAAACGCAAAAAAAGCAAGGGGCGGCTTGCGATAAGTATTTGATTGTACTGCTATGATTTTTTTGAAACGGCGGCATGAGAATTGTCTCTTGTAAAAAGTGAAGTTTAAAATAATAAAAACTCCCATGCTCATGGCTCCATTCTAAGTTGGGCCATAGCTACCTCCGCGTCGAAGGCACAGGCCACCAATTTATCTCCCCTCAGGTGGCCTGTGTTATTTTTGTGTCGTGACATCCTCCATATCACGGATGGCTTTGAGCATATCCATCGTCGTGACGATGCCGATGACTTTTCCCTCGTGGGTCACGAGCAAACGATGCACGCGGCCACCGATCATGGTATCCGCGACTTCCTGAATCGAAGTATTCTCATCAACTTTGAAAAGCATCGGCGTCATGATATCGCGGACAAAAGCCTGCGATTTATCTTCGACATGGAAAGAAGTTAAATCTTCCGGGGCGAGCCGATCTTCCCAGCCGTGCATGTAATAATCATGCGGCTCGTCGGCGCGCAGATCGACCTCGGATAAACTGTCGTGGCGCACGATGTCCGTCAGCGAAACCACGCCGATCAATTTGCCATTTTCATCTTTAACCGGCGCGCCGGTGATGGCTTTGTCAATCAGAAATTGTGACAACTCTTCGATCGTCCAATCCGCCGGAACGGAAATGACGTTCGGATTCATGACATCCTTGGCAGTGAGATAATTCATGGCAAACTCCAGTCAAAGTTGATGAGTCAATCACATGTCATTCAGGAGGAATCTTTTCACATACAAACACAGTGTTTGTAGAAAAAGGATTCCTTCGGAATGACATTTTTTTATTTTAACTATTTGAGAACATGAATGTTCATGCGGCAATTCCCTTTTACCCGACATAAATGTTGGGTCACGAGATTACTTCGGCAATCCACCAGTCATGCGCAATAGCCAGCGGATACATTTGTGGCCAACATCAACGGGCTCACAGAACATCATCGGACAACCGCCGGCAATGACGGTGATATTATGGTCGCGGCAAAATTGTGTTGCGATTTCGGAAACACTGCCATTTCCAAATGAACGATGCATCCACACGCGCGATACGCCGATTTCGGCGCATTCGTGCACCAATTGCTCAGCGACTTCGGCCGCGTCGCGATCACGACACCATCGACTGGAGGCGAAATCGATTTCAAATCCGGATAACTATGATCACCTTCAACGCTCGTGGCTTTGGGATTCACCGGAAAAACTTCATGGCCGGTTTCGAGCAGCTTGCGATAAATGAGGTTGGCGACCGCGCCTCGGGGATTTCGCGACACGCCGGCGACGGCAATACGCTTTTGCGCTAAAAAATCTTGGATATTTGCATTCATTTGATAACCGTGTCATTGTGGAAAATTTTTTAGGTTTTAATCGCAACTAGCACAGAGAAATAAGCATTTTCTCTCCATCAATCCTTTTCAAGAATCATACCGCAAATTATATCTCGATTTGACGAAAAGGGAGAAAATTTATCAAGAGCTTATCCAATCGCTGAATTGAAAGGAAAAACCTCGTTTTCTCGAAATTGCGAATAGCAAGGCATAAATTCGCATCTCTAAGAATTTTGCCGACAAAACAGCTTTTTTAAATATTGGCAACTGTTGCAATATCAATTCGGTGTAAATGGATAATCATGTTGTAAACCGTGGCATTGCCTTTGCGTTTTTATAAATGAAATCAGAAATTTTAACCAGGCAATTTAAGTGAGGAGTGGCTTATGTTTAAAACAAAAATGATCTCGGGAATTGGCTTGATGGCAATTTTCGTGATCGGTTTAAGCTGCGGAAAAAAGGCCGTCGGGCCGGTTCCGGAAGAGGTGCAAAAGCAAATCGCTTTGGGCGAGAGCCTCTTTTTTCAAAAAGATTGCGGGAAATGCCATCTGGCAAGCAGCGATACGCAACGGGTCAAAGCGCCGGCGCTGACCTCGGTACATTTGGCCGAGGATACGTTGTTGGCGAAATATCGTCTCTATCACTTTGAGCCGAGCCAGATGCCGCCGATTCTATTGACGCACCAGGAAATCAGCGCGCTAGCGCAATACATTGCGTCATTGCATGCCAAAGCTTATACGCCGGCCAATCTCACCAAAGTCGATGCGCGTTGTCCGGTGTGCGGCGCCGCGCTGGAAAAAGCTGCCGCGATCAAAAATTCTTTGAAAATATCACACGATGGCAAGTTCTTTTATTTTGAATGCCCGGACTGCAAAGCTATCTTCGTGAGCGACCCACATCGGTATTCTCGCACCGGTTATGCGCGCGCCGGTCTGAATTAATTTCGCTATCCGATGACTTCAAAATGGCAAGTGAAATGGCGCAAAAATTTCGACTGATAAGTAATACGGTAACCGGGAATTTGTTTCCGTTCGTTCCAGACTTCATCCAGCACTTCGATCAAATAATCAAAATGGCTCTGCGTATAAACCCGGCGCGGAAACGCCAGGCGAACGAGCTCGAGCGGCGCAGGTATTTCGCGGTCACGCTCATCTTTTTTGCCGAACATCACGCTGCCCAATTCCACACCGCGAATGCCGCCGACAAGATAAAGCGCGTTGACCAGCCCGATGCCGGGATATTGCAGTGGTGGAATATGCGGAAGAAAAGCTTTGGCATCGAGAAAAACCGCGTGGCCACCGACTGGACGCACAAAGGGGATGCCGCGCGATAAAAGTTTCTTGCCGAGATATTCCACGGTGGCGTGGCGGTAGACTTGATAATCATAATCGAGTGCTTCCATCAAGCCAACGGCGATGACTTCCAAATCGCGGCCGGCCAGTCCGCCGTAAGTGAGAAAGCCCTCGCGCAAAATGAGCGCATTGCGAAAATCTTCCGCCCACGCCTCGTCGTTGCAGATCAGAAAACCGCCGATGTTGGCCAGCCCGTCTTTTTTGCAGCTCATGGTGGCGGCGTCGGCGTAGGAAAACATTTCCTGGGCAATCTCCAATAGCGTTTTGTTGCGATAGCCTTTTTCACGCTCGTGAATGAAATAAGCGTTCTCGGCAAAACGGCAGGCGTCAATGACGAGAGGGATGCCGAATTTCTTCAGCGTGGTCTTGACCGCGCGAATATTTTCCATGGAAACGGGCTGGCCGCCGCCGGTGTTGTTGGTTACCGTGATCATGCAAAAAGGAATCTTCTCGGCGCCAAATTCCGCGATGCAGCGCTCCAATTTGCCGATGTCCATATTCCCCTTGAACGGCGCCTCCAAAGTTGTATCATAGCCTTCGTTGCAAAGAAGGTCGACAGCGCGCGCGCCCACAAATTCGATGTTCGCGCGCGTCGTATCGAAATGGCTGTTGTTGGGAATCACGTCGCCTTTTTTCAACCGGGTCTGCGCCAAAATCCCCTCAGCGGCGCGGCCCTGATGCGTCGGAAAAATATGTTTGATGCCGGTTATTTTTTTGACGGTGGCTTCGAATTTTTTCCACGATTTGCTGCCGGCATAACTCTCGTCGCCCAGCATCAGGGCGGCCCATTGCTCGGTGGACATCGCGCCGGTGCCGCTGTCGGTCAACAAGTCGATGCCACAATCTTCGGCGTCGAGCAAAAAGACGTTGTGCCTCGCTCGTTGCAACGCTGCTATTCGATCCGCGCGCGAAATCAGCCGGATTGGCTCAGTCATTTTGATGCGAAACGGCTCAATGATGGTACGCATGGTATGTTTCCAATTGATGAGAAGACGGTGGCGAGGGTGGAATCACGCGCGACAAAACATTCTTCAATTCCGACAAATCGGATGATTTGACCACGAACGCCTCAGCACCCCAGCTATGAAAATTTTCGCGAAATTGATCGTACGCGGTATTGATGATAACGGGCAAATCACGCCATCGGGATAGCATGGCGTCCAAAAGCTGCAAGCCATAAACATCCGGCAGCCTGAGGTCTAACACGACTGCGTCTATCTTTTCGTATTCCAAAACTTTTAGGGCATCCGTTCCGGTTCCGACATCACTCACGTCATACCCTTCGATTTCCAGCTCGTTGCGATAGAGCAGACGTAGATTGGCTTCGTCTTCGATAATGAGAATACGTGCCATTGGTCTACTCCTTTCTCAAATTAGATCGATGGATGATTGGATCAATGGATTGATGGATCGTTGGATTGCTGGATTATTGGAATTGCCGGGGCTGTAACACTCCAATACTCCAATAATCCAGTCACCCAAAACTCCAATAATCCATTACTCCATCAATCCAGTTGGTTCACTCCCATTTCTCCATCGGCATGAAATCGCGGTTCTCGGCGCCGAGATAAATCTGCCGCGGCCGTGCAATCTTCTGCTCCGGATCGAGCAGCAATTCCTGCCATTGCGCCAGCCAGCCGGAAGTACGAGGAATCGCAAACAACACAGTGAACGCATCGGTCGGAAAGCTCATGGCTTGATAGATGATACCGGAGTAAAAATCGACATTCGGATAGAGCTTGCGCTTGATGAAATAATCATCCTGCAGCGCGATGCGCTCCAGCTCCAGCGCAATGTCGAGCAGCGGGTTCGCGCCGGTCACTTCGAAAACCTGTTCCGCGGTTTTTTTGATAATTTTGGCGCGCGGATCGTAGTTTTTGTAGATGCGGTGGCCGAAGCCCATCAGCCGCCCTTCGCCGGCTTTCACGCGTTTGATGAATTCCGGTATCCGATCTTTCGAGCCGATTTCTTTGAGCATACGCAACACTTCTTCGTTGGCGCCGCCGTGCAACGGGCCGTACAACGCCGCTGCCGCGCCGGCGGTGGAAACAAACGGATCGGCGTGTGAGCTGCCGATGCTGCGCATGGCGTTGGCACTGCAATTCTGTTCGTGATCGGCGTGCAAAATGAACAAAATGTTCAACGCACGTTCCAGTGTCGGGCTGGGCTCGTATTTCGGCTCCGCCATTTTGAACAGCATGTTGAGAAAGTTGCCGGTGTAGCTCAATTCGTTGTCCGGATAAACATACGGCAGGCCCATCCGATGACGGTAAGCGTAGGCGGCGATCGTCGGCATCTTGCCGATCAGACGGTATATTTGCAGCTTCCGCAATTCGGCATCGTGAATATTTCTTGCCTCCGGATAAAAAGTGGAAAGCGCGCCAACCGTGCTCACCAGCATGCCCATGGGGTGCGCGTCGTGATGAAAACCTTCCATGAACTTTTTGGTGTTTTCGTGCAACATGGTGTGGTGGGTGATGTTGTAACGCCATTCGCCGAATTGCGCCTTGGTCGGCAGCTCGCCGTGGATGAGCAGGTAGGCCACTTCGAGATAATTGCTCTTTTCGGCAAGTTGTTCGATGGGATAGCCGCGATAGCGCAGAATGCCTTTGTCGCCGTCGATGAACGTGATTTTGCTCTGGCACGAGGCGGTGTTCATAAACGCCGGATCGTAACTCATCAGACCAAAGTCCTCGTCGGAGACTTTGATCTGCCGCAGGTCCATGGCTTTGATGACGCCATTGACAATCGGGATATCGTACTTATTTCCCGTGCGGTTGTCTGTGAGAGTAAGCGTGTTTGGCATGACAATCTCCTTTCACTGAATTTTTAAAAAATGCCACACACGGATCAAAAACTCACGCGGAAAAATGCTTTTAAAAAATCCATAAGCGTTTTTGATTCGTGTGATTTTTAATCAGTGTGAAAGACCGGCGGCATAAAACTTCTTGCCGCGGTGCTCTCGCACTTCTATTACGCCCGACTCTGTCAACGAATTCAGAACCAGCCAGATAATTTCGGGCTTGCAGTTCAAGCTCTCAGAAATCTCCTTGAGGGTGGCCGGATGGCGGGCGAGCAATTGCATGAGATCGTGAACTACCAAATGTCCTGTCGCGGGCGCGGGCATATCTGACAGATCGGCAATAATCTCAACTTTTGCGCCAAGAATCGCTTGCATACGCCGCAGCTCCGTCGCGGATAAAGCTTGTGCTTCGCTTTCTGCCGGCGGCCGAATCACCGTATTGAGATGGACCTTGTCCGGCTTGATTTGGGCGATGGCGTCGTGCAACAGCGCCATTTCTTGCGGGTTGTCATTGAGGCCTTTGACGAGCATGACTTCCAGCCAAATTTGGCCGCGATATTCTTGGCGAAAGCTTTTCAAGCCGTTGATGATTGCATCGAAGTGCAACATGCCGTGCGGGCGGCTGATCGCTTGAAAGGTGGCAGGCAAAGCAGCGCTCAACGAAGGCAATACGACATCCGCCAACGCCAATTCTCGGCGTACCTGCGGGTCGTACATCAAAGCGCCGCAGGTGAGCACGGCAACGGGAATCTTCGCCATCTGTTTGGTTTGCCCAATCATTTCACCCAGCTTGCTGTGCAGCGTCGGCTCACCGGAGCCGGAGAAGGAGATATAATCGGCGCGACCGCCGCTTTTGAGATGCGCTTCCAATTCCGCCATGACTTCTTCGGCGGGCACGTATTCTTTGCGTTCGATGGTTTGATGCGTGGTACGGCCGAGCTGACAAAAGACGCAGTTAAAGGTACACGTCTTTGCCGGCACCATATCGATGCCGAGCGAGAATCCCAGCCGGCGCGAGTGCACCGGGCCAAAAATGTAGTGATACTCTTGAACGATTTCCATACTCGCTCCTTGTTCATCTCAAAGCGGTTGCGTGATTGAAAGCCATTCTGCGCCGATCACAGAGTTTGTAGGAATTCCGAGACATTAGTTGAAACAGGAACTCATGACGAATCCCTTAGCATTGTCAAAATCATTTTGAATCTTCTCGTTGCTTTCACGGCATGTGGCTGATGCGCCGGCATGATGATCATTTCGCCGGCTTGCAAGTGAAAATTTCGCCGGCGATGATGATTTCCGCCTCGCCATCGAGAAGAAAAACCAACGCCTCAAATGGCGCGGTATGCTCGCTCAAGCTTTGCCCTTGGTCAAAAGCGAATAAAGTGACGGTTCCAGCTTTGTTGGACATAATCGTCCGGCTGACAACAGCGCCTTCCTGATAATTTATTAAATCGGCGAGCTTCGCGACTTTGCCGATCAGATTGGCTGCACCGCTTGTTTTTCTGTTTGGTTCCATTGCTTTGCCTTTCTCACAAAATGGATGTGGCCTATCTTCATTAACCCTCAGTACCCGCAAACAAAAATTGCACATTGAGCGAGGGCGCGTGTGTCTTGCTCGCCAATCCAATATATGTGCGGGCCAGCGTGTCTTTGCCAGCGCCGAGTATAGTGCTCACCAAGCCCAATGCCTCCGCGAGCTGAGCCGGCGGCAGCTCTTTCAGGATGCGCAGCCAGATGGCTTCTTCCAAAACGTTGAAAGCGGTTTTGCAAAAATTTGACGATCGTCATGCTCGCTCCGGTTATAAAAATGAGGCCGCGAATTTCTCCCACGTCCGCGCATCCACTTCCTCGAGCTGGCCCTCGACCAGCGACGCCATTTCCGCCACGCCACCAAGATGGCCATTGCCGCTTTCGGAAGCAAGCAGCTCGCGGACGCGCTTGATTTCCTGTTGATACCACGTCGCGGCTTTCTCGCCGATTTTCAAATTCTCCAGCTCAGCAGCAAGCTGATCCGGCTTGAGCGAGCAAACCCAGCCTATTTCATACGGCTGTTTTTCCAGCCACAAAAGATTTTGCGCGAGCTCGGTATTAACCGAATGAATTTTTGCCCGTGATCGGCGATTTGAAAATTGCGGTGCGTTCGCCTTGTCGAATGGTAAATAGCTTCTCGCCTTTTTTCACCGCAGCGCCTTTGGCAGGAAATTCAATCGTATCGATGCGGCCAATCATTTTGCGCGCGAAGTCATCAATGCCGATTCGCACCAAGCCGGGAACCGTCACATTTGCCCACACATGTCCTGCCGAAATAAACACGCCGCCGGGCAACGCAAACTCGTGCTCGGAGGGCCGCTCCGTGGTCACCACGCGCACCACCGGCTTGAGTTGTTTCTCCAGTCGATCATGACGACGAATCAAACACTTCTTGGTGAAGTCGACCAACTCATCCTCAGTAAACGGCTTTTGCACGTAATCCATCGCGCCAAATTTCATCGCATTAACGGCGGATTCAATCGTTGCGTAGCCGGTGATGACGATGACATCGGTTTCGGGGCTGAAATGTTTGACGCCCTTATCGCTTTGCGAGCCATAAAAAAACCTCCTTGTGAAAAAGCCATCGAAAGTCAGATTTCACAATTTTTACAATACGCAAGTACCATGCCTGCTATCGCTGTATTGGCTTGCTGTTTTCGTTGAGGTTGTAGGAATGAAGTCGGAGGCCGGCCAGAAAAAATTCTTGAAAATAAGAAACGGTGGGGAAGTTTTTGCAGTTTTGCAAATTTGCTAAGTTGGCGGGATGACGGGAGGAAAAGGAGCTTATTGCAAGGTGGAACTCCGATTTTGCATTGTAGAGTCAAGACTACCCCCAATGGGTTGTAGCAATCAAAGGAAAATCGGAGTCTGACTTTTATACGTGCAAAATTAAGGGTGGAACAATTATTGCGAAACCAATAAACGAAATAAATTTTGATTTGCCGGCGAGCCGTTTAAGCGGAAAGAAAATATGACTTCAAAAACTTCGAATGCAGCTATGAAAGCCGTTGGGAAAATCTCGGCGCAAAATTTAAAGCAAGTTCTTGGCATTTGCTCGAGCTGTGCAAAAATGCCAAATTGTATTTGGAGACGAATCGCTGAGCTTCCGGTGCGGCGATGCTGCGAGTTTATCACTCGTGAAAGCCGCACTTTATAAGAGTTGAATACGGTTTTTGAATTGAAGTTGAGACTCATGTTGGCAGCGGCCGGCCGCGCAGCAGCCGCGCCGGCAGCGTTACGATGGCCCAAAGCAATTCCAGCACACCATCCACGACGATGCCGACAATGCGAAGCGGCAGCAAGATCAGCCATACAACGGGATAGAGAATCAGTGCCAGCAGCGCCAGCGGCCAGCATAAGACGAACAGAATACACCAGAGGAAAAATTTGATCATCGACGACCTCACTACGTGATTAGCCGCAACACTTAAAAATTTTGAAAGTCTTATCTCCAACGATAAAGTTTACGGCTACAGGCGGCCAACAGTTTCATTCACCGCAGACGGTAAAAAACATAAGGCGCGATGGTAACCCAGATCAAAATGAGCGGCCACACACGGCCTTCAAAGATATTGTAATCGTGCAGCAGCAGCTTGCTCCAGGGATGCCCTGTGACGAAATGCCCGAACAGAAATTCGAAAGCAAGCGTCAACGCCAGCCAGATGAAACCCACGGTCCAAGCTTGTTTGGCTGATGGCAATGGCCACAAACGGCTCAATCCCCAAATGATCACGCCGAACAAGACGATGCCGATGAGCGTGGAGAGTTGATGCGCGCGCAATTCGCCGAGTGCGTTCTTATAAACTGCCTCGCGGATCAGGCCGTTGATAATCGCGGCGGCGACTAAAATGATCCAGGCAAAGGTGTAGCGGAGTATCACGTCTTTGCTCCATAAAATTTTAAAATCTGCTGTTCTTTTTGACTTTGATCACCAACAAAGTCGTGTCATCATGGAGCGGGTTGCCATTCGCCCACGCTTCGCCGGCTTTCCACAAATGGTCGATGGCTTCGGCGGCTGGTTTTGATGCCGCTTCTTTGAAAATCTCACCGATTCTCGGGTAATCCAGCATTTCATTGACTGCCTCGGTTTCCCAATTGCCGCGAGTAATCTTGAATTCCAGAAGTGTGCCGCGGTGAAAAGAAAAGCTGCGCGACCAGCTTCCATCGGATTTCTCGTGCAGGGTAGCGACGTTTGGTTGCCAATTGCCCAGCTTGGAATGATTGCCGGTGATGTAGATTTTTGCTGCAGGCGGCAGCGATTTGGGAATCACTCGAAACGTCACCGTTTTGAACGAGCTTGATTGCGGTGTGCTGCAAGCAAGTGCAATGAGCAAAGCAGCCAATAACCAAAATCTTTTTGCGAGTGAAGAAATCATATCCCGCCTTATGTTAACACTCTGTATATTACGATGACGACACCCAAGAACGAGATCGAACCGAATATTATCTTGTTGTTCCTGGCCAACCAGTTTGGCAAAAAAATATCAAAGCTGTCGTCTATCTTGTTTGTGTATCTTGCGGCTATAGGAGTCAATGGACAACTCCCTTTGTTGAGCGTTAAGATGACACCCTCCAAGATAATCAAGCCGATAGCAATCCAAACCAAAATACTAAGCTCATCAAAACACCCAGCATACAATATATAGCCAATTACGAATACATAGAACACCCAAATCAGCGTATGGACAAGTTTAATCAGAAAAAACTTTCGGTCATTATCCTGAGTTGAATCCATGTGGCTCTTTCTCCTAGTGCGTTATTTCGTTTTGATGCCTGCACTACGAGTTGTTTTTGAAAACATGCGCCAAGCGCAATTTGCGCAGCATGGCTTTTTTCTTGCGCTGATGGCTTTGCATTCTTTGCAGAATATTATCCAGCACGCGCACGGCCTCCAGAATATAAGGACCTTTGTTGAGCATGACGCATTCGGCACGTTCGCCCATCGCCGCGTCGGTGATTTCCGCACGTGAGGGCTGGCCCTTTCGGGCGAGGTTTTCCAGCACCTGCGTGGCCCAGATCACCGGCATGTGCGCGGCTTCACAAATCCACAAAATTTCCTCTTGTATTTCCGCCATGCACTCGTAGCCGCATTCGACCGCCAGATCGCCGCGCGCGATCATGACGCCGGCACGTTTGCTGTGCATCGCCGCCAAAATTAATTTTGGCAATTGCACAAAGCCCCTGAGCGTCTCGATCTTCAGCACGATGCCGAGATGCTCTCCGTTCAATTCTTCCAATTTGGCTTGCAGATCACGAATATCCTCGGCATTGCCAACAAATGGAAGCCCTACCAAATCCGCATGTTTGACTACAAAAGGCAAATCATCGACATCCTTCCGAGTCAAAGCCGGCAGCCGCAGTTTGCTATCCGGCAAATTGATGCCTTTGTCCGTTCGCAGTCTTTCACCTTTGTTGCGGGCGTGTGTGATCTCGATTTCCATTTTGTCTTTTTTGGCCGCTTTAATCACGCCGCCGATTTTTCCGTCATCAAACCAGATCATTTCTCCGGCGCGAATATCGGCAAATATTTCAGGCAATGTCGTGCTGATTCTTGCGGGTTTGAGCAATTTTCCCTGTTCATCATGAATCGCCGGCTTGCCAGGGCGCGCATCGTTCGTCAAGACAAGGGTGTCGCCCTTTTTAAGCAGAATGAAATTTTCATTCGAGGGAAGCGCACCCACTTGGGCCTTATCAGCAAGTGGGGCTTCTGTTCCGGTGTTGCGAACGTGATTTAAAATTGTGCCCGTAGCGACATAAGAAGTTTGTTGCGATTCGGCCCACCGATTTTCCTCTGCTTCTTCCGCAATTTGCATGGAACGTGCGGCCTCGCGGGTATCAAAAAATTTGATCTCATCACCGACTCGCAGCTTTATCAACCATTCACGGGGCACAGGCACGCATGCATCCGCCGAAGCAGGAGGAGGCTCGCTGTTTTCAATGGGAGTCAACCAAATTTTCGCTGGTGCGAGCACGCGACCAAAGCTATCGCGTTGCGGACGCCACTTGATCACTTGCGGGCCAGGCTCAAGCGGACCGGTGCGCAGCTTGGGTCCGGCCAAATCCATAAAAACGCGGCAATCCTTGCCAAGCTTTTGCTCGGCGCGGCGCAAGTTGGCAATCATGCGGCCCCAGACCTCGACATCGTCATGCGCACAATTGATCCGCATGCAATCCATGCCGCTGGCCAACAATTCACGCACCAGCTTGTAATCATCCGCCGCTGCGCTTGGCATGGTCACCATAATGCGCACATTGCGATTGGCCGGCTTAGCCCCGAGTAGCGCTTCGGTGTGAGTTTCGAGCAAAGCTTTGCCCTCCGCAAATCCGAGAAAAGCGTAGCCGTTGCTCGGAAAATGCACCGAGCGGTTCGTCGCGCGGCCAAGCATCTGAAAAACGGCGTCGAGGCTGCCCATCACATGCGACTCCGTTCGGCCAAGCGAAGAGAGGCCGAGTATCGTCAGGCTCTCTTGCAAATGGCAGAGGTCGCGCTGGCGCAGCGTCAAGTAGTGCAAAAGGTTGCCGGCGCTCAGCCGTTGCGATGGGTGCGCCTTACTGAGTCCCCAACTTCCAGATGTTGTAACTTCGGAATAATTTTGTCCGCATTGTGAATATCAGCACCTATCAGGTTTTCGATCCACTCGTGCGCGTAGAAGCCACCGCGGCCTTGCCCCATCTGAATCAACCAGGGCCACACCTTCAATGGAGAGGTTTTGATGGATATCGCCAACGTGTATACACCTTTGGGATTTTGAATGATCTCGTCCCCAAGCAGCATCGCAACGGCTTCGTTCTGAGTGGTTTCCAAACGGCAATACCATGGATACAAGACCTAAGCCGACACGAGAAACACAGCAGCAATGAGCAGCACAGAGAGCATGATAACGGGTCTCCGCCGTACGATCTGACTGGGGTTTGCATTTCTCATTTGAGTTTCCCTTGTATGCTTGCTTTGAATTTTTGTCTCAAATCAAACTTAATCATCGTAAATATTCATGAATGGCTTGCGCAGCTTTTTTCCCTGCACCCATCGCGAGAATAACGGTTGCCCCGCCGGTGGCGACGTCTCCGCCGGCAAAGACGCCCGGCTTGCTCGTCGCGCCGGTTTCGGGATCTACCGCGATGATGCCATGCCTTCCGGTTTTCAAACCAGGCGTCGTTTGTGGGATAAGCGGATTCGGCCCTTGTCCGATGGCGACAACCACAGTGTCGATGTCGAGAGTATAATTTGAATTCTCGATGGGCACGGGGCGGCGCCGTCCCGTCTCGTCGGGCTCACCAAGCTGCATTTTGATCAATTCGATGCCTGTGACCCAACCTTTCGCATTTCCCTTCACCGCCACTGGCGCTTCGAGAAAACGGAACTCGATGCCTTCCTGCTCGGCATGATGCACTTCTTCAAGACGCGCGGGAATTTCATGGCGTGAGCGGCGATAAATCAGATAGGCGTGCTCCGCGCCCATGCGTTTGGCGGTGCGCACCGCATCCATCGCGGTGTTGCCGCCGCCGATCACGGCCACGCGCTTGCCGACTTTGACCGGCGTGTTCCATTGTGGAAAGAGATAGGCGCGCATAAGATTGAGGCGCGTGAGAAATTCATTGGCCGAATAAACGCCGTTCAAATTCTCGCCAGGCACGTTCATGAAATAGGGCAAACCCGCGCCGGTGCCGATGAACATCGCATCATAGCGCCCCAACAATTCATCCACCATTTCGGTGCGGCCGACGACGTAGTTGGTGCGAAATTCCACGCCAAGCTCCGCGAGCTTATCGACCTCGGCTTGCAAGACCGCTTTGGGCAAGCGAAATTCCGGAATGCCATAAACCAGCACGCCGCCGATTTTGTGCAACGCTTCGAATACAGTGACGCGATGGCCGAGTCGAATCAATTCACCAGCAACGGTTAATCCAGCGGGCCCACCGCCGACAACGGCGACGGATTTTCCAGTTTTGCTCGCCGGAATGAAAAGCGGTACGCCATTGTTCTGCTCGCGCGTGTAATCCGCCACAAAGCGCTCGAGCCGGCCAATCGCCAGCGGTTGATACTTTTTGCCCATGACGCAAACGAGCTCGCACTGATTCTCTTGCGGACACACGCGTCCGCAAACCGCCGGTAGCGCATTTTTCTCGCGAATGATTTCCAGCGCGCGGTTGAAATCGCCGTGCGCCACCATGTCGACAAAGCGCGGGATGTCGATGCCCACCGGACAACCGGCGATGCAAACCGGCTTCTTGCATTGCAAACAACGGCTGGCTTCGAAAACCGCTTGATCGTCACTATAGCCGAGCGCCACTTCGTTGAAATTGGTGATGCGTATCTCCGGCGCTTGCTCGGGGATCGGGATTTTTTCCGGAATAACTTTCTTGGCCATTGCTCTTTGCTATTCAATTGGATTGTTGGATCACTGGATTCTTGGATTCTTGGGGTTTTGTGGGATCCATCACTCCATCGATCCATCACTCCAACGCGCCAGCACTTCCTTCTCTTCACTGCGATACATCTGCTGCCGGCGCACCAGCTCGTCGAAACCGACTTGATGCGCGTCGAAATCGGGGCCGTCGACGCAGGCAAATTTGATTTTGCCGCCGATGGTGACGCGACAACCGCCGCACATGCCAGTGCCGTCAACCATCACGGGATTGAGGCTGACGATGGTGGGAATTTTTACAGGTCGTGTCAATTCAGCGACGGCGCGCATCATCGGCACCGGCCCAATGCAAAAAACGCGGTCGATCTTTTCGCCGCGCTGCATCATTTCTTGCAACGGTTTCGTCACGAGACCATGAATACCATAGCTGCCGTCGTCGGTCGTTACAATGAGTTGATGTGAAGCGTGTCGCATTTCATTTTCGAGAATCAGCAACTCACGTGAGCGCGCACCGATAATCGCCGTCAATTGATTGCCTGCTGCTTCAAGTGCTTGAACAACTGGATAAATCTCGGCGACGCCGACACCACCGGCGAGACAAACACAATGTCCGAAATTTTCAATAGGTGTCGAGTCGCCGAGCGGACCACAAACATCCGGCAAAAACTCTCCGGCTTCCTTTTGTCCCATCATTCGCGTGGTCATGCCGACTTCCTGTACGATCAGCGTGATGGCGCCTTTCGCAGGATTGGCATCTGCAATTGTAATGGGAATGCGCTCGCCTTCTTCATGCACGCGCAAAATGACGAATTGTCCGGCTTTACGGCGCTGAGCGATTTCCGGCGCCACCACTTCAAAACGCTTGATGCCGGGAGCGAGAGTTTGCTTGCCGAGGATTTTGTACATGCGCTATTTCTCACTCATCTGCGCATCCACCACCGCAATCGCCGTCATGTTCACGACCTCCATCTCGCTCATACTGCCGATTTGCAGCAGATGCACGGGCTTGCTCATGCCCATCAGAATCGGGCCGATGGCTTCGGCATGGCCGAGGCGCTGCAACAATTTGTACGCGACGTTGCCGCTGATGAGATCGGGAAAAATCAAGACATTCGCGCCGCCTTTGATTCGGCTGAACGGATAAAACTCGTCGATAATTTCCGGCACCACGGCGGTGTCGGCTTGCATCTCGCCGTCCACGACGAAGTCAACCGCTTTATGGCGCAAAATCGCCAACGCCTGTTGCACTTTTCCCGAGAGCGGGTGTTTGACGCTGCCGAAATTCGAGAACGAGAGCAAGGCCACGCGCGGTTCAATGTTGAAACGACGCGCCGTTTGTGCCGCCAGCATCGCAATTTCCGCCAGTTCTTCCGCGGTCGGCTCGATATTGACCGTGGCATCAGCAATGAAATACACGCCTTCTTTGAACGCCATCGCATACAATCCTGCGACTTTGGAAACGTCTTGGCGCAGCTTAATAATCTGCAGCGCCGGCCGCAGCGTGTCCGGATAATGCTTGGTCAAACCGGCGACCATGCCGTCGGCTTCGCCGAGATACACCATCATCGGACCGAAATAATGGCGGTGCCGCATCTGTTCTTCTGCATCGCGACGGGTAAGGCCTTTGCGCTTGCGCAGCTCGTAGAAGGTGTCGATGTATTTCGATAACTTTGGCGAAGCATTCGGATTGATAATTTCAACGCCGCCGTGCAGCGGCACGCGCATTTCTTCAATGCGATTGTTGATCACCTTCTCATCGCCCAGCAAGATCGGATGCGCCATGCCTTCATCGAGAATGATCTCGCATGCTTTCAGAATCGCCGGCAAATCGCCTTCGGGATAAACGATGCATTTGGGCTGCGCTTTGGCTTTGTTGATCATCACCCGCATGAATTTGCGGCTGACGCCAAGACGGCCTTCCAATTCTTCGCGATATTTTTCGAGATCGATTGGATTCTGCGCCACGCCGCTGTCCATCGCCGCTTTCGCCACCCAAAGCAACACGCGCGGATCGAACGGCTTAGGAATGATGTAATCGCGGCCGAATTTGAGGCTCTGCAAGCGATAGGCTTTGATGACCGAGTATGGCACCGGCTCTTTCGCCAGATCAGCCAACGCTTTGGTCGCGGCATGTTTCATCTCTTCGTTAATGGCGGTCGCCCGCACATTCAGTGCGCCGCGAAAGATGAACGGAAAGCCGAGCACGTTGTTGACCTGGTTGGGATAATCCGAGCGGCCCGTCGCCATGATCAAATCGCTGCGCACGGAGGTGGCTTCGTCATACGTAATTTCCGGATCGGGATTCGCCATCGCAAAGATGACCGGATCTTTCGCCATCGACTTCACCATTTCTTTCGTGAAGACGTTCGGGCCGGAAAGGCCGACGAACACATCCGCGTCTTTGACGGCTTCTGCCAACGTCCGCGCTTTGGTCTCGGCCGCGAGCTTGGCTTTGTATGAATTCATATTTTCTTTGCGGCCGGCGTAAACCACGCCTTTGGTGTCGCAGAGAATCAAGTTGCGCCGCTCGACGCCGAGACTGAGATAATAATTCGCGCACGCAATTCCGGAAGCGCCGGCGCCATTGAAAACGACTTTAACTTGGCGAATATCTTTGCCAATGATTTCGAGCGCATTGAGCAACGCCGCGCCGGAGATGATGGCAGTGCCGTGCTGATCGTCATGAAACACCGGAATCTTCATCGTCTTCTTCAGCGTTTCTACAATTTGAAAACATTCCGGCGCTTTGATGTCTTCGAGATTGATGGCGCCGAAGGTCGGTTCCATCAATTGCACGGCTCGGATAATCTCGTCGGGCTCGTGCGAATCAAGCTCGATGTCGAACACGTCGATATCGGCAAAGCGTTTGAAGAGCACGCCCTTGCCCTCCATTACGGGTTTGCCGGCGTCAGCGCCGATGTCGCCGAGGCCGAGCACGGCGGTGCCATTAGAAATCACCGCGACCAAATTGCCGCGCGAAGTATACTCCCAAATTTTATCGGGCGATTGATGAATCTCCCGACACGGTTCCGCCACGCCGGGCGTGTACGCCAGCGACAAATCCGTCTGCGTCACACACGGCTTGGTGGAAACCACTTCGATTTTGCCCTTGCGTCCTTCACTGTGATAACGCAGGGCGGATTCTTTCGATATCATAATCATTCCTTCGATATTAAGAAGTGTTGGATTACTGGATTGATGGGAATCACAAGACTCCATTAATCCAAAACTCCAACAATCCATTACTCCAGTTCTTCACCAGGCGTATCTCTCGCCACGAATTTGGCGCGGGCGGCTCAAGACGTGCATGCGTTTGAGTTTGGCCAACTGGTCGATCCGCTGCTCGGCCAGTCGATTGGAAGCTTCGCACGTTGGAATGTTTTCTTTGCGCGCGATAGCGATCACTTGCTTCAGAACATTGTAAATGCCTTCGGCCTCTTTGAGCGCTTTGTCGCGATGATAACCTTCGATTTCATTCGCAACATTGATGAGCCCGCCGGCGTTGATGACGTAGTCGGGCGCATAGAGAATTCGTTTCTCCATTAACATGCGGCCATGCTTGTGCTCGTCGGCAAGCTGATTGTTAGCACCACCGACAATGATTTTGAATTTCAAACGATGAATGGTTTCGTCATTGATGATCGCGCCGAGCGCACAAGGTGCAAAGATCTCCGCATCAACATCGTAAATCTTGTCGGGCTCAACAGCGATCGCGCCGAATTCTTCCACACAACGTTGGACGCGATCTTTGCGAATGTCGCTCACAAACAGTTTCGCGCCTTCTTTGTGCAGAAATTCGGCGAGATAATAACCGACATGGCCGGCGCCTTGAATCGCCACTTTGCGATGGCGCAGCGAAGGCGTATCGAAGGCCGCTTCACAGCAGGCTTTGAGACCGAAATAAACGCCGCGCGCGGTAACCGGCGAAGGATCGCCGCTGCCACTGAGCGCTTCGGAAATGCCGAGCACCCACGGTGTTTCCATGCGCACCCATTCCATGTCGTGCACTTCCACGCCGACGTCTTCGCCGGTGATGAAGCGCCCATTGAAGCCCTGCACAAAACGCCCAAACGCGCGGAACAACCTTTCATTTTTATCGCGCTGCGGATCGCCAATGATCACGGCCTTGCCGCCGCCAAAATTGAGGCCGGCGGCCGCGGATTTGTACGTCATGCCGCGTGAGAGGCGAAGCACATCTTCCAGCGCCTCTTCTTCGGATTTGTACGGCCACATGCGCGTGCCGCCGAGCGCCGGCCCGAGCGTGGTGTCATGAATCGCAATAATCGCGCGCAAGCCGGAATCGCGATCCTGGCAAAAGACCACTTCTTCGTGATTGTATTCACGCCTAGCAGAGAAGATTTTCATGGGATTGCTCCTTTCTGAGAATAAATTCTCAGTCTCATAGCTAAAAACCGAGAACACATTCAAATTTTGCTCGGTCGCATTTGCGAACGTGGAATCGATGACACGGTAATTTCCCGTTGACACACTTCGCAGTAAACGATGGCGTCATTGCGAAAACGAGCTAGAGAAGCAACCTCGTCCTGCATCACGCGACGGCGACATTCAAAACCTTGCACGTCACCTTGACCGCAGGGTTGCGCCAGAAACGGGCATTCCGTGACAACCGGCTTAAAAGGCTCGGGAGAGAATGGCATAAGTACTCCTTCACTATTTATTTCCTTTGCAAAACAAATTCTTTTCCAGCCAGCAGCGCTTTCGTATTAAATTCCGCCAAACCGGGGCGAGAATGCGCTTTCTCATTTATCGCCGCAAGCACCACCTTGTCCGGCAGCAAATTTGAAAGCGCCAGAAAGGCGCCGAGCATCACGACATTGGCGACTTTGGAGTTGCCAATTTTGTCGGCAATTTGCGTGGCCGGCACGGCGACGGTTTGCACATCTTCGCGAAGTGCAACACCGGAAATGAGCGAGCTGTCGTAAAGAATCAAGCCGCCGGGGCGCACGTCGGTTTGGAATTTTTCGAATGAGGGCCGATTCATCGCGATCAACACATCGGTCTCAGAAACCAACGGCGAGCCGATGGGTTTTTCGGAAATGATGACATGACAATTGGCGGTGCCGCCGCGCATTTCCGGGCCGTAGCTCGGCAGCCAGCTCACTTGTCGTCCGGCGCGCATGCCGGCTTCGGCCAGCGCCACGCCGATGAACAAAATACCTTGTCCACCGAAGCCGGCAATCTTTATACGCGGACTTAATTGTCGCACGCCGATATCTGTCCTTTGCCAGTCTTTCCAATCGCCGTTTTTCTCGCTGGGAATATCGAGCAGGCGATGTACGGTTTCCGCATGGTTTGCCACGCCATTCGAGGGAGAAATTTTTGTGGCGTTTTCTTTTTTATCTCTATAAACACCGAGCGGAAAAACCGGCAGCATGTTTTCAATGAGCCATTTTTTCGATGCCGCCGGCGTCAGTTTCCAGCCGGTCGGACAGGTTGAAAGCAATTCCACGAGCGTGAAGCCGCGGCCTTTGATTTGGTACTGAATCGCTTTGCGAATAGCCTTGCGCGCCGCCATGACATTTTTCGCTTCGGTGATGGCGACGCGCTCAATATACGCGGGCGCTTCCAGCGTCGCTAACAATTCACAAACGCGAATAGGATAGCCCTCATTAACGACATTGCGACCGTACGGCGTCGTTGTCGTTTTCATGCCGAGCAATGTGGTCGGCGCCATTTGCCCGCCGGTCATGCCGTAGATGGCATTATTCACAAAAATGACGGTGATATTCTCGCCGCGGTTTGCCGCGTGCAAAATTTCATTGCCGCCAATCGCCGCGAGATCGCCGTCGCCTTGATAGCTGATGACGATGCTATTCGGCAACGAACGTTTTGCGCCGGTGGCGACGGCCGGCGCGCGGCCGTGCGCGGCTTGAATATTTCCGCATTTCATGTAGTAATAAGCAAACACGGCGCAACCCACCGGCGAGATGAAAACCGTGCGATCGCGAATGCCGAAATCATCCATCGCTTCGGCAATCAATTTGTGAATCACGCCGTGGCTGCAGCCGGGACAATAATGGGTTGAGGTTTTATCGATGCCGGGTTTGCGCGTAAAAACTTCGTAAAATGATTCCGGGCGCCGCAGGACTGTTGCTTCCATGATTTTCTCCGTTTTTCACTCCTGCTCTTACTCCTTCTCGTACTCGTTTTTTGAAATCGTTAAAACTGAGTAAGAGTAAGAGTTATAAAACAAAATCATCTTCCTCATAAGTTTCAACCATCTCGGATTGTTGCTTTTGCCGGCGGCGAAGCAGCTCTAAACACGGCCCGCAATAAATCTCCTCACTCTCTTCGTCAAAAATCAAATAATGCGTCGAGCCGCAGCGGGCGCAGCAAAAATCCAGTTCCCATTCGTAATCGGGAAACAATTCTTTTTCAATCGTCATCATAATGGCCTCCTAAAAATGTTGCCGTTGCTTGCTGTTGATGGCAACAAAAAATTTGTCTCAAGCCATTCAAGCTTTTCCAGAAACGTGTGATTTGTTGAAGTAATTCTTCGGCGGTTGGCACGACGCCGCCGGCGCGGCCATAAAATTCCACCGGCACCCAATCGTGAACTGCCAACCGCACATCTTCCACCATTTGTCCGGTGCTCAATTCGCAAACGAGAAAA
>JBOHQZ010000004.1:0-27195 GCA_050732275.1 bacterium | reverse complement strand
TCGCCGATGCCGACTTGATTGCGGCCTTTGCCGCTGACGATGCCGGCAGTCACCGAGTGTTGCAACTGCAGCGAGAAAGGATTGCCGATGGCCAACACCCATTCGCCGACCTCGAGATCATCGGAGTTGCCCAGCTTCACCGCAGGCAAATTTTGGGCGTCAATGCGGATGACCGCCAGATCGGTTTTGGGATCGGTGCCGATGATTTTGGCTTTGTATTCTTTTTTGTCGAGCAGAACCGAAATTGCTTCGGCCTCGCGAATGACGTGGTTGTTCGTCAAAATGTAACCGTCCGGACTGATGATCACGCCCGACCCTAATCCTTCCTGGCGTTGCTCGCGCTGGTTGCCGCGCCGGTCACGAAACGACTTGCCGAAGCCCTCCGGTCGCAGCCAATCCTCGTGAAAAAATTCGGAAAAGGGATTGCGCACGCGCACCACTTTGGAGCTGGTGACGCTGACGACGGTCGGCATGACCTGCTGTGCCACTTCCACGAAAGCTTTGCCGGTATTGTTCAAATCGGGCCGGCTCAACGCGCCCGGTTTGTCGGCGCCGATTCGGGTTCCGGTTTCTGCTTTCTTTGAGCTATTATCATACACTATCGGCGTCTCGCGCGCGATGCCGGACTTTGTCCAATTTAAATTGGAAGCAATTCCCAAACCCAAAATAATTCCGGCTAACAAAGTAACAGCGGTCAAAATCCACGCGTTGCGTTTCGTGATCATATGAACAACCCTCCTGCTGTGGAGTTATTGCAAAAAATTCATATTGAAAATTGCAAATTGAAAATTTTCAATTGAAAATTTTCAATGCCTTTGGTTACGGCTGAAAACTGCGCTATGTATTTAGACAATACGAACGAACTGGTCGCCTTGTTGCCCATTGAGGCTCACGCCCAAATTTTTCAGCCGGAAAAGCGTGCCGCGCTTGGTGCCGGAGGGAATCGGCAGAGCGACCTTTTTGCCGTCGATCGTGGGCACAAGAATGCGCGTGCCGTTTTCCAGCTCCGCCTCGTTCAGGCTGGCTTCGTAATAAAGATCCTTGCCCTGGCGCTTGAAAACGCCGTCAGACTCGACATGTACGGTGATGATGAGATCGCCCGAGCCGCCGTAACGCGAGCTAGATCCCATACCGGGAATTCGCAGTTTGTGGCCGTTGTCGAGGCCGGCAGGCAGGCGAACGCGAATTTTCTTGCGCGTTGTAATGCTGCCGGAGCCGTGGCAATGCGGGCAAATTGCCATTCTCTCACGGCCTGTTCCGGAGCAGGTCGGGCAAATTTTCCGCTGCTTAACCGAAACCGTGCGCTCGGCGCCGGTGATCGCTTCCATGAATGAAATGTTGATATCGCCGGTGAGATCGCGCGGTCCATACTGCGGCGCAGAATCATTGACAATGCCATCGAACCCAAACAACTCCCGCAAAATATCCGAGAACGCAAACCCCTGCCCGAAGACCTGGTTGCCCTGTCCTTGAAAGCCGCCCGTTGACCAGCCGTGCTGCCGCAAAATTTCCGGATCGAATTGAAACCAATCGCTATTATGAGCCGCATGCCCGTACATGCGAAGCTGGTCGTACTTGTTGCGCTTTTTGAGGTCGCCGAGCACGTCATAGGCTTCGTTGATTTCCTTGAAGCGTTCTTCCGCCGTTTTATCCCCGGGATTGGCGTCCGGATGATATTTTTTGGCCATCTGCCGGTAGGCCTTTTTGATCTCATCGGCGCTGGCCTTCTCACTCACGCCAAGAATATTGTAGAAATCCTTGACACGCATTCGTAAAATTTGTTGGGAAAATTAACAACGCAAATATTTTAGCTTAACGAATGAGACATTGCAAGGATTATGCCAATACTCTGCTCAGTCTTATGTGCTGATTCTCAAAAAGTTATGAGTGATTCATTGGCAGCGTATTTTATTGAAAACATGCCAGCTTGTCGATATACTGATAAATTGGCATATCCCACCTTTCCGTTTAGTTTTTTGAAAGAACGAGGGAATTTGATTTTGCATTTTATGTTTATCGCCAAATTGGGAAAATTTGTTCCGTTTAATTGCTTGCAATTTTGGTGTTGTCATATTATTTTAACCAACGCGGAGAAGCCGCAGCCAAACAAGGAAAAGTATCCGCCGAATTTCACCGAAGTCGCCGTGTGTCGTCAAATAAAACTCTTTCCGGCGAATCTCGGCTGCGCCCGGAGGGTGTATTCGGCGTTTATCGGCGAGAGTTTTTTGTTTTTTCTGCACAGATATCTCTTTAAAGTAATATTGGACAAAACATGATTAAAAAAGTGGAACGCCAAAATCGGGATGGAAAAGCCGCGCCGCTTAAGACGAATGAAAAAAATAAAACGATTCGTCTTGCTTCAATTGCACTGAGCCTTGAAGAAATCATCCAAGACTATCGTTTGGCCTACCAAAGCCGGCAAGTGAGCCTCATTAGCCGCAAAGAAGTCATGGCTGGCAAAGCCAAATTTGGCATCTTCGGCGACGGCAAGGAAGTGCCTCAGGTCGCGCTAGCAAAAGCCTTTCGTAAGGGCGATTTTCGCTCGGGATATTATCGCGACCAGACGCTTATCTTTGCTCTCGGCACTCACAGCATGCAAGAATACTTCGCGCAATTGTATGCCCATGCCGATGTCACCGCTGATCCCGCCTCCGCTGGCCGGGCCATGAATGCGCACTTTGGCACCCGCTGCTTGAACCCCGACGGCAGTTGGAGAAATTTGATGGAAACGTACAATACCTCCGCCGATGTTTCCCCAACCGGATCACAAATGCCCCGGCTCGTCGGACTTGGTTATGCCTCCCGCTTGTATCGTGAGCTGAAAGAGCTGCAATATCTCAATCAATTTTCCGACAACGGCAACGAAATCGCGTTCGGCACCATCGGCAACGCCACCTGCGCCGAGGGCATGCTGTGGGAATCCCTCAACGCCATCGGCGTGCTCAAAGCGCCGGTGCTGCTGTCCATTTGGGACGACGAGTACGGCATCTCCGTACACAACGAGCAGCAAATGACCAAAGCCAACATGTCGGAGCTATTAAAAGGCTTTCAGCGGAAACGTGGCACGCGCGACGGTTTCGATCTTTACACCGTCAAAGGTTGGAACTATCCGGCATTGGTCGAAACTTTTGTGAAAGCAGCGGCCATCGTCCGCAAGGAGCACGTCCCGGCCATCGTTCATGTCACCGAAGTCACGCAGCCGCAAGGCCACTCCACCTCCGGCAGCCACGAGCGTTACAAATCGAAAGAGAGATTGCAATGGGAGGAAGAATTTGACGGCATCAAAAAAATGCGCGAGTGGATGATCGCGGAGGGCATCGCTACCGCCGCAGAGTTGGATCGCGTTGAAGAAGAAGATCAGAAGCTCGTTGCCAGCATCCGTGACCAAGCCTGGAAAGCCTATCTCTCGCCGATTCTAATGGAGCGCCAGGAAGTCGCCAATATAATTGACGAGTTGGCGTCGAGCTCGACGCACCAAGCGGAACTGCGCCACACCAAAGCCGCGTTGCTTGCCATTCCCAACCCGCTGCGCCGCGACCTGATGGCTTCTATTCGCGAAACGCTCATCATTGCACGCGAAGAAAACAGCGCCGCCAAGCAAAACTTAATCGCATGGAAGAAAAAATACGACGAGCTTAATCAAGAGCGCTACAGCTCACATCTGTATAATCAAGCGGCGGACTCGGCGTTGAACGTCCAAGAGATCAAGCCGGTTTATTCCGAAAAATCCCCCATCGTCAACGGGTTTGAAATTTTGAACGCCTGCTTCGATGCGGCGTTGGGCCGCGATCCGCGCGTCATCGCCTTCGGCGAGGATGTCGGCAAGCTCGGCGACGTCAACCAAGGCTTCAAAGGCTTGCAAGAGAAATACGGCGAGCTGCGCGTCTCCGACACCGGCATTCGCGAATGCACGATCATCGGCCAGGCCATCGGCATGGCGATGCGCGGCCTGCGGCCGATTGCCGAGATTCAGTATTTGGATTATATTTTGTACGCGCTCCAAATCCTGTCCGACGATCTCGCCACCGTGCAATGGCGCACCCAAGGCGGCCAAAAAGCCCCGGTCATCGTGCGCACGCGCGGCCACCGCCTCGAGGGCATCTGGCACGCCGGCTCGTTGATGGCGGGCATCATCCATCTCGTTCGCGGCATGCACGTGCTCGTGCCGCGCAACATGACGCAAGCCGCCGGCTTCTACAATGCACTCCTGATCGCGGAAGATCCCGCCATCGTCGTCGAAGTGTTGAATGGATACCGCCAGAAGGAAAGAGTGCCCGACAATATCGGTGAATTCACCGTTCCATTGGGCGTTCCCGAAATCATCCGCGCCGGAAGCGATGTGACGATTGTCACCTACGGCGCTTGCTGCCGCCTTGTGATGGAAACTGCCGCGCTTTTGAGCAAGACAGGTATCGACGCCGAAGTGATCGACGTGCAATCGCTGCTGCCATTCGATCTTCGCGGCGTGATCGGCGAGTCACTCAAGAAGACCAATCGTCTTGTCTTTATTGATGAAGACGTACCCGGCGGCACTACGGCTTACATGATGCAAGAAGTGTTGGAGAAACAGAACGGCTACCGCTGGCTGGATTCCAAGCCGCGCACACTGACGGGCAAAGCTCATCGTCCGGCGTATGGCTCCGACGGTGATTACTGGTCAAAGCCCAATGTCGAAACGATCTTTGAAACGGTGTATGAATTAATGCACGAAGCGGCGCCGGGAAAGTATCCGCTGTTTTACAAGTAGTTCGTTGGACAACGGATTACACGGATTAAAAGTAAATGTTCACTAAACCACGTTGTCATTCCGGAGGAATCTTTTTTGATTCGAGCACATGGTTTGGATTCAAAAAAGATTCCTCCAGAATGACAGTTGTAATAAAGGGTTCACTGAACTTTTACGATTAACGAAAGCCAATTTTTGCAATCTGCAAAAAATCAGTTGTTGCCCACTAAACACACCAAATACACAAAAGTGTGGTTCAATTTTTAGTGTCATTTCGTGTGTTGCGCGGGCACAATCAGAATTGCGTCAAGCTCGTTTATTTCGCTTTTAATTTGGTTCATTTATACTTCATGCAGAGCATTTCCGCAAGCGAATGAATTGAACAAATACGCGTCTTGACTTTGCCGCGCGAGTTACGTATCTTTTAGCGTGTCGCATCCATCATTTTGATTGAGCTGGCTAAAGGTGTCTTGGCTCGTGGAGTTTATTGTGACCTTTGCAGAAATTATCTGGTTTGATGACATTGTTGACAAACTGGCGTGGAAGCATCACGTGGTGCCGTCAGAAGTTGAAGAAGTTTTGGAGTCCAGACGAACCTTACATTTATGGAACCAGAAGGGCAAAATTGAGGGCGAGGATGTCTATAACGCTCTGGGAAAAACAGAAGCGGGACGGTATTTGTCCGTCTTTTACATCAAAAAACTCGGCAATCGAGCATTGATTATTTCAGCACGAGACATGAAACAAAATGAGAAACGACGTTATGGCAAGAAATAACACAAAAAAAACGCTTCCTGCAAATATGACTATTGCAGAAGCATCGGAATTTTTTGATGAGCACAGCCTGCTTGAATTTGATGGCACTGAGGAAGTCGATGTCAAATTCAAGCTGAAAAAGAAACATTACGTCGGCATTGACCGCGAAATGTTCAAAACTTTGGAATCCCAGGCACGACGCAAAAAACTGAGTGTTGAAGCGTTGCTCGGAATCTGGATAGCCGAAAAGATCCAGCAGGTTTCTTAAATTGTTTTTTTTCTCGGTCATGCGTTTCGCAGGAGGAATCATAATCGCTGCTATGTGCGTTCACTTCGCTTTTAATGCAGGTCATCGATTATGACACGCGTTGCCTGGTTAACCGACATTCATCTTGAATTTCTCGAACCCGACGAGAGGCTCGCTTTTGTTGATCATCTTGCCGAGTCGATGCCGGACATCGTGCTCCTCGGCGGCGATACGGGCATTGCCTCGAACTTTGACTCATTTCTACAAATAATTGAGAGACGCCTGACCTGTCCGATATATTTTGTACTTGGAAATCACGACTTTTATCACAGTTCCATCGCAGAAGTTCGAGCCGCCGCGGAGAAGCTCACAAAATCAGCGCCCTGGCTGCGATGGCTGCCGATGCAGGGAATTGTAGAGATAACAAAGGCAACCGGTTTGATCGGACATGATTCCTGGGCTGATGGACGCCTCGGCAATGGCAGCGCCTCGCAAGTGGAACTGAATGATTATTTTCTGATAAAGGAATTGACTGGTTTGCCCCGGCAACGTCGTTTTCTGGAACTTGCCAAACTGGGAGATCAAGCCGCAGAGTATTTCCGCAAGCTTTTGCCTCAAGCCTGTGCACGTTTCCAGGACATTATTTTGTTGACGCACGTGCCGCCGTTTCGTGAGGCATGCTGGCACGAAGGCAAAATCTCCGGCGACGAATATCTGCCACATTTTGCCTGCAAAGCCGTTGGAGAGGTATTGGCGAGCATTATGAGGGAACATCTCGAGTGCAAATTGACCGTTCTATGTGGACATACACATAGTTCGGGAGTGGCGAATATCCTGCCGAATCTCTGTGTAAAAACCGGCAGCGCTGAATATGGACGTCCACGCTTGCAGGAATTAATGATCATCGACTGAATTGATCGCATACAGAGGCTTGACATTGCCGCACGAGTTGCGTATCTTTCGAATATGAAATTTGCCGAACCCGACAAAATAAAGCATTGGTGCCAAGCCCGTGGCATCGATCTGTGCATTCTTTTCGGCTCGCAAGCAACGGGCAAAGCCCGAGCGACTAGCGATGTGGATATCGCTTTGTTTTCTCAAACCAATCCCGCTCTGCAAAAAGATTTGCTTCGCTTGTACGGCGAACTTGAAGATCTCTTCGGCTACGAAGTTGATTTGATGATTGTTGAAAGAGACACCGATCCGGTTTTGCGATTGGAAATTTTTCAACACGGCAAGCCTCTGTACGAGTCGCAACCGGGGTTGTTTATTCAGCAACGAATTCTTGCAATTAAAGTATTTGACGATACAGAGCCGTTGCGGCGTTGGCGACGGCGCGTGCTTGCCCAACGTATTCTCAATTTGAAATATATCGACAAGAAAAAGTATGTCGCAACTTATCAATGAAAGCAAGCTGGCGCAGCTCACTGGTTTTCTTGAAAAATTGCAAGAATTCGAGAAAATTAATTACGAGGAGTTTGAGCAGGACAAACATTTTGCGATCGAACGTCTTCTGGAATTATTGGTGATTTATGCGAGTGATATTCGTTTGAACTATTTCTCGCAGATAAAAGAAGATATCCCCCACAACATTACGGACCACTTTTTTGCGCGCCGGGGAATTGAAAATTCTTCCAGATGATCTCGCACAACATCTATCAAAAGCAGCGGGGATGCGTAATGTGCTTGTTCATGCCTATTCCGAAGTAGATCTAAGAATGGTGTATGAGAGCATCGATTTGGCCTTGAAAGATTTCACCCAATTTGTCGAAATCATGTCGGAAAAGATGAATCTCATTCAACAAAACCATCCCGAACAACCACCGGAAGAAGCATAACGAAAAATCATCAAATTCTACGTTAACCCTGCCCACTATTGCTTCATAGCCAATTACCGGTTTCGTTGCGGCTGTCTTTTCGTTGCAAAATTTAACGGGAAATGGAAGTTTATTGTTTTCGACGTTTTGCCAGACGAGCCGTCTGGGTTACGTCTTCCGCTTCTTCTTCTTCGCCGCCGGAAATAGTATATTGTTCAAAATTAGCCGATACCCCGGCGAGTTTTTGTGCAGCGAAAGCTGCGTCGGCGGATCGTAAACCATGTGCTGATAATCCTCCGGATCGTGCCCGCCGAAAAACGTGAACGTGCCGCGGCCGACGTTGCCGTGAATGTATTTGACCTCCTCCGTGCCCGGCACTTCCGCCAGAATGGTGACGGATTTTTTAATAACGGAACGCTTGAAACCGGTGGTTTGTCCCATGAAACCCTTGACCACTGAGACGTGATCTTGCGTCAGCATCGTCGGCACCGGGTCGTATTTGGCGGAGAACTCGAACAACGTGAAGAAATCCGCATCGGCGCTGCGCACGCGCGGGTTGGTGCTCGGCGGAAAATCGATGTCGGAAAACTCGTACACCAGCGGATTCATCTCCAGCGTGAAATTCTCGAAAGCCAGCGCCTGCGAGAAATCCAGCTCGTTTTGCGCGTTCGGCGAGGACGGATCGTAATCGAAAATCGCCGCGCAGATGTCGGTGTTGCCGGCGGCCAGCGCCAAATCGAACGTGTCGGTCGCGGAGCACATGGCAAAAAGAAAACCACCGCGCGCGACGTACTCTTTGATCGCCCGGGCCAGCGCCTTTTTCATCTCCGACACTTTCGCGAAGCCGAGCTTTTTGGCCATCTCTTCATTTTTGGCCACTTCTTCCTGATACCACGGCGTGGTGCTGAAGCTTGCATAAAAACGGCCGTACTGGCCGCTGAAATCTTCGTGGTGCAAGTGCAGCCAATCGTATTTCTCGAGATCGCCGCGCAACACTTCCTCATCCCACACTGTTTCGTAAGGAATCTCGGCGTAAGCCAAAGCCAGCGTCACCGCGTCGTCCCACACTTGTTTGTTCTGCGGCGTGTAGATTACAATCGCCGGCGCTTTTTCGAGCAGCACGACTTCCATGTTGCCGGCCTCGATATCCGCATAAATTTGCGCCGCTTCGCCGCCCACGGTTGAAAAAGCCACCCCACGCACGCGGCACTCGCGCTCGATCTCCGCATTGTAATCCATCAAAAACGAGCCGCCGCGGTAGTTCAGCAACCATTCGACATTCACCCCATGATCGAGCGCCCAATATGCCACGCCATACGCTTTGAGATGATCGGTCTGCTTGAGATCCATATAGATGAGCAGCTTCTGGCTCCACGCTGTAGAAACGAACAGCAAGCTCACGCCAATGATGCTAAGGCGCAGAATGAGACGATGCATAAATAAATGCTCCTGATTATGCAGCTTTTTGATTCCTGTTACTGGGCGGTGTGTATACTTAATCGTATAAGCAAACGGCGAAGCTCTATTATTTTGGGATCGTTCATTTTCAACGCAACGATAGTTGCTCGTCCGGTCGGCGTTAGCCCCTCGATAAGAATCTGATCCTTTGACCAGCGAAAATGGTCATCCCATGAATCCTTGCGAGGATTAAACAGAAGAGCCTCACGGCTGGTTACAGGATCACGCGCGCTAATCATTGACCCTTTGGCCAAATTGCAGCTAACGCAGGAAACGCAAAAGTTTGCAAATTCGTTTGTGCCTTTTTCGCACGAGGGATGATATGATCGATCCATAAACCATGAGGAACGATCACCGCAGGCAAACGACAATATTCACAATAGGGAGTCGTCGCTAAAAGCCGCAATGCCGCTTTCGTCCGCCGCGCCATTATACCCGCGCGACTGAAGTGCCGCTGGGGAGAAGCCGGATTTTCAACCCGCGGCGGCGGGCTTCCAATAGCGCGATTGCTTTCACAATGGAAAAATCATGTTCCTTGCCGGCCAACGCGCTAAAAACATCATCTTCAGTTGCGGTCAGCGCGCCTTCCGTATTGGCACGGCGAAGCTTATGCACAAGACGGCGCCGCCTGGAGTCATAACGGAATCGAGCAATCGCCCGAATAAGTTCGTCGGAAAGCTCTTGTACGCTTTGCAAAGCTTTTTCAACCCGTTTGTCTGACGAAAAATCGGCGTGCGCGAGAACGTCCGTTGCAATATCGGCCATCAACGCTTCGATCATTCGTGTTTTCAAATAAGCCGGAGCGGTTTTGCCATTGCGCCGAGCGACGATTGCGATGTCGTTGGCGAGAGCGGAAGAGGTCAGCAGGCTCAATGTATTTTGCATAAAAGTAATGCTCCTGGTTTTTATGCTCAAAGGGTTCTGATCTCTTGCATCGTTATCAAAATTTCTTTTTGCTGGAAGGCCTCTTTAAGCGTCTCCTTATAATCTCTGAAAAAATTTTCCAACTTTTCATCGTCTGAAGTGATGATCTCCAACTTGATGACCATGTCTTTTTATTCGATTCCCTGGTGAATCCAGGTGCCCTCGAATGGCGCCGCCATTGGACTCATGGTAAGTCCGCCAAATAATGCCGAAAGCGTAAGCTTAACCTGGCGAAATTTTTCCAGTTCGATATCTGTCCCATCATTATATTTGATGGGCAGGTAAATTTCATATTTCTTCATCGCTGTAAGCCTTCGGCAGAGTTACCTGGATATCTTCCGGCTTTAGTTTTTTATAACGAATTTTATGCTTATCAAGGAGCTTGAGTTGGTCTTTATTGACCACATAAACGTCATCCGGCAGACATTTAACGGTGCCATTGGTCATGAGAAGATAAAATCCCTTGACCGCATGTTTTTCAGTTATTTTGATATAGATCATGATTAACTCTCGTGGTGAAAGTTGTTCGAAATGCAAACAAGAAGACTGCTGCGGATTTTTTAAAAAGCTGTCACCAATATACTGATTCTTAAGTTTTTTGTCAAGGCGAAGTATTCGTCAAGACAAAATCTCTTTATCCGTTGGTCGCTTTATTATCCGTTGGGCCATTTTTCCAGTCGGGCCGACTAGGCTACTTTACGACGACTTATTCTTCTCCGCCAATTCTCTCGCCCGCCGACGTGCTTCTTCCAGATACAAGCTTTGCGGATAGTCTTTCAAAAGTTGCTCGTACAGTGATTGCGCTTTCCTCGAATCGCGTAATCCGGTTTCATGAATCTCAGCGAGCCGAAAGAGCGCGCGGTCGCCAACGACGCTCTCTGCATATTGACTGAGAATTTTGCGCCAGCGTTCGATAGCGACGTCGAACTTTTGCTGGCCGGCGTACAAATCGCCCAAATTGAACAATGCTTGCGGCGAGATCGTCGCTTGCGGAAAACGTTTGAGCAGGCTTTCCAAAGTATCGATGGCAGCCGGCTGCTTGTTCTGCACTGCCGCATACTCGGCATAGGCATAGCTCAACAAGGCGCCGGCGGAATCCGCCATATTCGCGTCGAGCAGCAACAACAACTCGAGCGCATCGTTGACCATGCTCTCGGTCTCCCGCTCATTTTCGTCGGGCCGCGCTTGCACGATGGATTCCAACATACTTTTCGCCGCACCAAAACTGCCTTGAAAAAACGCCAGCCGCGCTTCGCGATAATTGACTTTGTCGGTGATGAGTTGATTGTTGCGGCCCAACTGTCTTGCCTTTTCGTACCAGTCAGCCGCTTGCCGCACATCGCCCAATGCAAGATGGCAATCACCGAGGCGGAAAAGAGCTTCGAGGCGCTCGTTGCCGCCGAACTGCGCAAAGCGCTCGTAGATTTGCATGTAAATCGCAATCGCGCTTCTCACGTCATGCAAATAATCTGCGAGAATCTCGCCTTGCGCGAGCAGGCCGCGTAGCGCCCACGGGCTGCGGCCGCTCGCAGCTTTTTCGACAACGGTGGCAAAAGCCGCCTGCGCTTCGGCGTATTTGCCCTGCGCTTGCAAGCTTTGCCCCAAACCAAACTGCGCAGGCTGCCAATACGGCGAGCTTGACATTTCCCGCACGATGATCAGATAGGCCTGCTCCGCAAACGGGAATGCGCCGGCATTGCGGGCCTGCTCGGCATAATTAAAAACCTCGCTTCCGATATTGGCCTTGTCAGCGGCGCTGCTAAGGCGCTCGAGCGTTTGATAAGCTTGCAGCGCGCGGTCGTATTTTTTGCCTTGCATAAAAAGACCCGCCAGTAAACGATGCAACGACTGCGGCTGCGCCGATTGCAGCAACGCCTGCTCGATCGCCTTGGTCACCGTCTCGAGATTCTTGTCATCGTCCCGCGCCATCTCATTCACTTTGCTTTGCACGAAGGGAAATTGACGCGGATTGGCTTCCAGATAACGCACGTATTCCACCACAGCATCGCTGTAATTCAATCGCAACGCATAAAGATTGGCCAACTCCAGCATGAACAACGACGGGTTGCGCAGTTGCTGCCGGCCTTGCAAATAGACTTGCAGCGCTTCGTCGTAAGTACGATTTTCCAAGAGCGCATTGGCGACGAGGCCGTACGTTCCAGCGTGCGGGTAGCGCTGCAAAAGCTCCTGCCAGGCAACATGCGCTTTCGCCGTCTGGCCGCGCTTGAAATCGACGTCGGCAAGATCGACGCGAGCATTGATGTCGTCGATAAATTCCAACCGGCGGTTGATGACGGCAACCAGCTCGTCGTAGCGCCGCAATTGCAGCAGCGCGCGCTTGAGGCCGAAATAGTAACCGCCGTTGCGGGGATCGACGTTGAACAGCGCGGCGTAAATATCGGCGGCGCGGTCGAATTGACCCATCCGCTCAAAATCCTGCGCCAGCCGCAACCGCGCCGCATTTTGCTGCGGCGTTTGCGCCAATCCCAGCGCCGCTGCAAGTAAAAACAAAAAAGCTATTATGCTCCGGCAATAACGATTTGTTACCCGTCGTCTGTCAATCGCCATGTGCATTTGGCTCCTTACAATATTTTCTGCAAGATGATTGTGGCAAAATAATTAAAAAGCTTTTCAATCATCTTGCCACAATTATCTTGTGTATTCGTAACGCGGCAGCTCGCCGCAGCCAAATCTTTCAACCGCGAATACACGCTAATCTTCGCGAATAACAATTAGCGTGTATTCGCGCAAATTAGCGGTTCAAAAAAAATTCGCAGCAAAGAATTAATTCTCTTTTTTGCCGTTCTGCTGCTGTCCTTTTGCCAGCGCATCAAAATAGCGTTGGATCAGATCCTTGTAATCACGCGTGTAATTCTCGCGCAAGGCGCGCAACAAGTCTTCGTACAGGCGACTCTTCTTCTCGCCGAGATCCGCCGGCAAGCTGCCGGGATCGACGGCGCGATAAGTTTTGCCCACTTGCGCTTCCCGTTCTTTGCTAAAATCGCGTTCTTTCATCGAGCGTTGCGCATCGAGCAGGCGCGACAAAATCCGCTGTTGCCGTTCCATGGTCGGCCGGTCGGCGCGATTCTGTTGCAAATCTTTGACAACGTCTTCCATATCTTTCGCAGTTTGATCGAGCCGTCCGAGAATCTCGCCGCGCTGGCCGAACTCCTGCATGAGCTGCTCGAGGCTCTTTTTCACCGCCGCCTGTTCTCCGGCCAACCGCGCCATCGCCGCCTGCTGTTGCATCGCGCTCATGCCTTGCTCGCCGAGCTGCTGCGTTTCCTGGTTGATGCCCTGCTGTTTTCCAGACATGCCGAGCAAGCGTTGCATCATTTGCTCGAAGCCCATCGACATGGACATGCCGGCGCCTTGCTGCATGGACTGCCGCAAACCCGCGACCGCTTGATCAAGCCCGTGCATCGCCTCGCCTTGTTTTCCGCCAGCGGCCTGGCTGTTGCGTTGCTCCATTTCGTTGAGCGCCTCTTGCATGTTGTTCATCGCCTGGCCCATCGCGCGCGCCACCTCCGGCGTCACGGCAAAGCTCTTTTGCGAAAGCTGATGGAGCTGCTCTGCCACACGCTGCAAGCCGGACATCAATTCCTGCTGCCGGTCAGCGTTTTGATTGAGCTGCGGCGAATTGGGATTCATGCCACTCGATTGTTTCAGCAATTGCTCCTGCTGCTTGGAGAGCTGCAACAGATCATTCGAGCTGCGCTGCAGCGCTTGCATCACCTCGCGGCGATGGCTTTCGCGCATTTCTTTCTGCGCGCCTTGTAGAGATTGCTGCATTTGTTGCAGCGTGCTGGCAAGTCGCTGCCCGCTTTGCTGCGCCTGCTGCATTTGTCCCTGCTGCATCTTGCTGGCCATCTGCTGCATCTCGCCGGCCATGTCAGGAGAATTCATCATCTGCGCCGCCGCGTCGATTTTCTCGGACGGCGCTTGCGGCAGTTGCTGCATCAGCTTGCTCAAATCTTCCATCAACTTTTGCAACGACTTGGCGTCTTCCTTCATGCCGGTTTCTTTTTCTGCCAGCTCCTCGCGCTTGTCTTGCGACGGATTCTTCGCTGCTTCCTGATTGACTTCTTCCTGACGCTGCAGCAAATCTTCGGTTTTTTTGATCGCCTCATCGAGCTTTTGCTCGGCCTGCACCTGCTTCAGCAAATTGATCGTGCGCTCGATGCTCTTCATAAATTCATCCTGCGAGAATTGGAAATTTTTCATCGCCTCTTCCAGCTTCTCGGGATCGAGATTCTGCATCGCCTTTTGCATTTCTTCCAAAGCTTTTTGCAATTCCGGCGATTTCATTTCCTGCATGAGCTTTTGCAGCTCGAGATATTTTTCCATCGTCTGCATGCTGAGCAAGTCGTTGCGCTCCATGCTGTCGACCATTTCCTCCAGGCGCTGCTGAATCTGCTGAATCTGCTCTTGCATTTTTTGCGTGGCGCCGGCGCTCTCGTTGAGCTTCTGCTTTTGCTCCCAATTGAGATTGGGATCTTTTTTCATCTCCTGCACGAGCTGATCGACCTGCTCTTTGGTTTTTTTTGCTTGCTCGTACATCGCCTGCAAATCCTGCGAGGCCTCCTCTTGCGTGCCGGCGATCTCTTCATACATTTCGTAAATCGACGGAAAGCGCAGATGGAAAATTGGGCTGCGGCCGGACTTGGGGCCGGAGATCACGTCGTTGTCGAAAACTTCGGCGTAATAACGCACCACTTCTTCCGGCTGGAGATCGAGCTGCGTCAAATCCCACACCGGCTGCTCGCGAAAGGCGCGGCTGTTTTTATTGGCGATCGGCAGTTGCATGGTCGCGCGCTTGCCCTCTGCTGCGCCGCCTTCGAGAACTTCATAAACGATTTGCAACTTGGAAAAGCCGTAATCGTCTTCGCCCTCGAGGATCAGCGGCACCCGCATGCTCTCGTCGAGATCAACGTCTTGTCCGGGGAATGCGATTCGCACCGCCGGCGCTTGGTCGGTTTCCAATTCGATGCGGTATTGAATCGCGTCCGCGTTCGCCAATCCCTTTTGATCTTTCAAAGCAAATTGATACGTTCCCTGCTGCCGCACCGTGAACTCGCCGCGAAAATCGTCCGTGCCTTCTTGTACAAGCGTCTGGCTCTCGCCATTGCTGAAAAGCAAACTCGCTTCCTCAACCGGTTTGTTCGGACGCACGCGCACGGAGACCGTCGAGCCGGGCAGCGCGAGAATATCGCCGAGATTTTCGTCCAGCTCCAGCGGCGGGCGATTGGTGTAGTTTGGAAAATTGACAGTGACGCGCAACGAGCGCACCATCGGCGGCTCGATCACATTCACATTATACCAGCGGCTGGCCTCTTTGCCGAGATGCACGCGATAGGAAAAAGCTTCGCGGATATTTTCCCAATTTTGGGCAAACTGCGTGGCGCCGCCAACGAGCGCGCGCGCCATTTTCGCCTCTTCGACGGCGCGGCCATCCGCCTGCCGCCACTCGATATTGGCATCGTCGGCCGTCGGCTGGTTGGTACGCGCCACAATGCGCAGGCTTTGGCCTTTGATAATTTCCGTGTCACCGGGCGTCACTTCGAAGCGCAGAGTGAGATATGCCGGTGTGCGATCCGGCATGAGTAAAAATGCCGCGCCTTGCGCCATAAAATTCGGCGCCATTACCCAAATCGCCAGAGCGATAACAATAGCCACACCGGCAGCGAGCAAACGCTGGCGCGGGGTGCGACGATCAACCACTTGTGAAAAGTCAACCGGCGCGATAGCTTGATAAGCGTCGTTGAGCGCGGCACCGGCGAGGCTGCGCGTAATTTCACTGTCGTGGCCGTTTTGCTGCGCTTCATGATAAACTTGCAAGGCATTCGCAAAACGATCTTTCACTTCCGGATGCGCGTTGCCGACGCGTAAAGCGAGATCGATTTCGGAAGGCGCATTCGGCCGCAGCAACCAAGCAAGCGGCTGCTGCAAAACATATCGCGCCAACAGCAGCAGCAACCCAAGCAATCCCGCAATCGAAAGCGTCCACCGTATGCCGGGACTCGGCGCAGCAAAATGTGCAAACACCGGCAGGAGAATCCCAAGCGCGGCGACGATGATGAGAAACAGCCCGAATGCCGCCAGCCATTTGTGCAGCCGATCTTGCTGGCGCAGGCGGCGCAGGCGGGAGAGGAGTTGGTCGTATAATTCGGAAGGCATTTTTTATCTCGTCAAATTTATTTTTTATCCGACCCCTTTTTTTTACGTCATTGCGAGGCGCTTTTTGTCCCGCTTTTCGGGACTCCGTAAAGCGGAGCCGAAGCAATCTTCTTGAATGCAAGATTAGTGCAGATTCGATGAGATCGCTTCGCTGAGAAACGCTCGCGATGACAAGCCAGAATCGGCGTTTCCAGATAGGCATCAAATAAAGTCTGTACAAAACTAGCAACAAGCGACCAGCAACCAGTTATCTACTGAGTCAACGCAAACACCACGATGTTCGTTCCCATTTGCAGCGCCTTTTCGCGCACTTCAGGCGGGTCGCCGTGAACGTCCGGATCGGCCCAGCCGTCGGAGATGTTGGTTTCCCACGTGTAGTAGGCAAGCATGCGGCCTTCGTGGAAAAGGCCAAATGCTTTCGGCGGGCGGCCGTCGTGTTCGTGGGTTTTCGGCACGCCGTTGGGAAAATCAAAATGGCAATGATAGATCGGATGATTAAAAGGAATCTCGACCCACTGCTTGTCCGGAAAAACTTTTTTCATCTCCTCGCGAAAGAATTTGTCCATGCCGTAATCATCGTCGGCATAAAGAAAGCCGCCACCGAGCAAATACTCTCGCAAATGCCGCGCTTCTTCCGCCGAAAAAGTGATTTTTCCATGGCCGGTCAGAAACACCACCGGATAAGCAAACAGCGCCTCGTCCATCAGCTCCACGTGCTGCTCGTCGCTGGCCAAATTGATCGTCGTGTGCTGCCGCATGAATTTGAGCAAATTCGGAATGATCGACGGATCGTTGTACCAATCCCCGCCGCCGTGATATTTTATGCGCGCAATGGTGAAGGCGCTGCTGGTTTGCTGGCCGTAAACAGTGATGGTCGTGTTAAATAAAAACAAGAGCAGCCAGCAAAAAAGGGAACGTTTATTCATAACTGACTCAGTTTGATCGGACGTGATCGGCAAATCTTTCTTTTTTGAAAAGACTTATATTTCTTACCAGCATTCAATCCAGTTTACGAACTTTTTCCGTATCCAACAACCAAAATTTTTGAGATTTTTGTAAATTTAAGCTTCTGATGGGGCAAATGTGGGGAATTGGTGGTCAGCACTGCGATATTGACCGGTCACTTGGAGTGACCGGTCAACGACGCAAATTGGCGAGAATCTCTTCAATCGCGGCGCGGTCTTCGGCCTCGGGTTGGCTATCGAGATAGCTTCTAAAATGCCGGGCCGCGCGGGCATGATAGTGCGGATCATCGTAGTACAAATAGCCGAGATTGAGATGCGCGATGCCATCTGCAGGAGCAGTCGCAAGAATTTTTTCGTAGCGCGTTTTCGCTTTGTCATCGTTCTTTTCGAACATCGCCATATTCGCCAAACAATGCAGAACGCCGAGATTCTCCGGCAGGACGGCGGAGAGGCGCTCGAGATGGTTTTCAGAGGCTTGCCAATACGCTTCGAAGTCTCCCGTGGACAACTGCGTCTGCGACCCAATGCATGTGTGCGCCAATTCAATAAAAGCCTCGGCCGCCTCCTCGTTCCGGCCGCGCTCGAAATGCAGAACCCCGCGGCCGTAAGAAACTGCAGGATCGCCGTCGACCAATTGTGACAATTGATTGTAAAGCTCCAGCAGTTGGGGATGGTGTTCGTCTTTAGCTGCCAGCGCGGCGATTTCCTCGCGCAGCGACTGAATTTTGTTTTCTATCTCGCTAGCGACTGCCTCTACGGCTTCCTTATATTCTCGTGGAACTAAAAGGTAGAGCAATCCGGCAGTTTGCTTCGCTCCGGAAATGGCGTCAAAATAAAAACGATCCGCGGTCCTCAGCGTATGAGGCACCTCCGCATCGGCCAGCAATGTCGATATTTTGGCGACATAGCCGAGAGAAGATGACTCAAGAAATGTCTCACACTCGTCGAGATGGTATTGATAATCGACGGTATAGCTGTCGCCCGCGAGCCGCAAGAACTGCTCGGCAAACGCTTCGAGCTTCTCCCTGGTTTTGACGGTAAAGGATTGCAAGCATTCACCCTTTACAAAGAAGTGAATCGTCCAGAATTTCACTTCTTTCAGAATGATGATCCCCTCCTCCAAGCAATTCGCAACAGCCCAACCCTCGCCCCAGGAGATTTCCTGCCTGATTTTGGCCAACGCCTGGTCGATGGTGCAGCTCTCCGGCTCGGCGTCATTCAAGCCAACCTTAACCTGGTTGATGAACTGCTCCAAATCGACCTTTCGTCTCGCCAGCTCGCGGGCCGCGAGTTGTAGCGTTGCGTTTGTATAATTTTCTTTGTCGAGCGTCAAAACCCGCACCAGTTCTTCGCCGCTTATCAATGAGCAATCGAGAATTTCGAATTTTTCATCCATGTCGATCTCTTCCGTTGCCGTGACTTATATAAATACAACACCAATCATTATCATGACACTCATGCTCACTCCCCCGCCGCCGCAGCGCGCACATCTTTTAACACGCCGTTGGCATCGGCTTTGGCCAATTCATCTAACAAGCGCAGCACGCGTTTGACGATGCCCGCGTCTTTGTTGATGGCCCGTGCGGTGCGATAGGCCGCAATGGCTGCGGCGATATGCTGCGGGCCTTCGCACAGCGCCAGCCCAGCCAACGCCAGGCCTTTGGAATACAGCGCGGCGTAATTTTGCGCGCTGTGCGCCAACATTTGCTCGGCTTGTTGCACGGCCGCGGCGAACGCCTCTTGCGCTGCCGGTCGATCCCCTTGCCGCAAGGCAATGGCACCCAACAGCGCGAGGATGTAGTGGTTGTTCTGCGGTACATCATGTCGTCGGGCTGTTTCGGCAGCTTCGCCGGCAGCAGGCAAATTCCCCAAATAAAAATGAACAAGCGCCACTGTGCCGTATCCATAGCTGGCGGGCTTGCCAATTTCGTCTTCTATCTTTGCGCTTTCTTGCGCAAGCTCCATAGCTTCCATGTAACATCTTTCATCAATCAACACGTCTGCTAAATTGCCCAAACGAATGCCTTCACCGGCCCGATCCCCAATCTCGCGGCTAATCGTCAGCGCTTGCTCGTAATATTCAGTGGCGCGGGTGGTCTGGCCGAGATCGGCATAGCAATTGCCCAGGTTGCCGAGTTGAATTCCTTCGCCGCGCCGATCCCCAATCTCACGAGCAATCGTTAGCGCCTGCTCGTAATATTCAATGGCACTGGCAGTCTGGCCGAGATCGGCATAGCAATTGCCCAGGTTGCCGAGTTGAATCCCTTCGCCGCTCCGCCCCCCAATCTCGCGAGCAATTGCCAGCGCCTGCTCGTGATATTCAATCGCACGGGTAGCCTGGCCGAGATCGGAATAGCAACTGCCCAGGTTGCCGAGCTCAGCTCCTTCGCCGCTCCGATCCCCAATCTCGCGAGCAATTGCCAGCGCCTGCTCGTGATATTCAATCGCGCGGGCGGTCTGGCCGAGATCGGCATAGCAAATGCCCAGGTTGCCGAGATCAGCTCCTTCGCCGCTCTGATCCCCAATCTCGCGAGCAATTGCCAGCACCTGCTCATGATATTCAATCGCGCGGGCGGTCTGGCCGAGATCAGCATAGCAATTGCCTAGGTTGCCGAGCCACACACCTTCGGCCTGTCGATCTTTCCGTTGACGGCTTAGCGCGAGCGCCTGCTCATGGCATGAAATCGCGCGCTGCACTTGCCCAATGTTCTTATACGCCGAACCCAAATTACCGACGCTTCCACTCTTCAGATTCGAATCAGTGAGCTTCCCCTGCAAAGTTTCATGCAATTCAATCATCAAGCGATAATGACCCCATAAATCCAGATAGTCAAAATCGATGCTCAGTAGCACAGTCGCCGCGGTATCATAATCTTCCGCGGCACAGCGGAGATCGATCTCGGCCAGTTGTGGCGTGAGATCAGCCAACGTTTTCCAATTCTCGTGTGGCAGGCGGGTTTCGGCAAAATAATTGGCTCCGCGGTCGGCCAGCGCAATTTGGTTGAAGGGCGCCTTGTCATCCAAAACCTCACGGTCGCCAGCATCGCCATGCGGCACGCGCGAAAGTGCATACTCGCGATCCATTGGGTGCAGATAGTAGCGTCCGGCCTCTTTGCGGACAAAGTGCATATTTACCAAACGGCTCAGCACGGGCGCACTGTTCACGCCGGTTACAAAGGGCTGCAGCAAATAGTCCACGGCCGTGGGCGTCACCGGCCGGTGGTAAATCGCCAATGCTTGCATGACTTTCGTGGCCACCGAATCGAGGCGATCAAAGGCCTCACCCACCAAATCGCGCACGACATTTTCGGGTAGTAGCGCCCCGCTATGCGGGGCAGTCTGGAAGACTGCGCTACGGTTTGCGGCGTTCTCCAAAATCTCGCGCAAGGTGGTATCGCGATCGGCGGAGAGAATCGCGAACAAGGCTTCGAGGGCGCGCGGAAAGCCGCGCGTGCGGAAACGCGCTTCGGCGAGCAATTCTTCCGGCGCGGATTTCAACCCCACTTTTCCGTCCACGTCCATCTCGCGCAAAATGTTTTCGGCAAAGGGCGAATCCAGTCCCTCGTCAAGATCGAGGCGCGTCTGTCGGGCCGGCTGCACCAACGCCAGATTGCGCGGCGCGATGCGCGTGGTGATGATGACTTTCACGGCATGCGGCGGGGCTTGCAACAACGCAGTGAGCGCTTCTTCCAGCTCGGCATCGCGCAGGACAAGCGTTTCGGCATCGACCACGTCTTCAAAATTATCGAGCAACACCACGATGCGCCCGTGCGGGAAGGCCGCGAGCAAAGCGCGCATTTTCGCTTCGGTGCTGGTCTGTGGATTTTTGTAGAGGCTTTCCAAATGTCTGACGGCTTCCGGCGGCAACAGCTTGAGCAGGTCGGAATAAAGATCGGGTACGTTCACGCGCCGGGTGCCGACAGCGCTTAAATAAACGATGCCATCAACCGCAAGGCTGCCGAGATCATCGGGCAGGTGGCCGTGTTCCAACGCTTTGAGCAGGCGACAGGCGAGCGCGGTTTTGCCGGTGCCGCCGCGGCCCACGAGCGTGAGCACACGCCGGCTGTCATCGCGCAGAAAATCGGCGATGAGTTTAGTTTCAACTTGGCGATCTTGAAAATAACTCGGTGCGGTGAACGGCGGCGGATTGATGAACTTGGTGGCCACTGCGCCGCTGATCGGTTTTTCCGGCTCGCGTTCGCGTTCCAAACCGGCGACAATGCTCGCGGCCACGCGCGCGGCCGTGCCTTCGGGATCATCGATGACGCGCTGCTGCTCGGCGATTTGCTTTTCTAACAGCGTGAGGTCATCTTGAATGCGGGTCTGTTGCGTTACCTCGGTGGCGCGGCGCAAATCGCGTTTGGCATCGGCGAGTCGATCTTTCAGCGCTTGCAACACGCCCGCCGGGGAAGAGAGCCATTGCAAGTGGGTGCGCAATTGCGCCAACGCCGCTTCAAAATTTCCGGTGAAATCGATGTACTGTCGCGGCTCGAGGCGGAAGGGCAATTCGGCATTGGCGTGCAACCGCAACGGAATGATGGGCTTTTTATATTTGAGCGCGCGCGTCCATTCCTGCGTGCAGGTACAGGTCGGCTCGACGCTATCGCGCGTCATGATGAACAACAGACTCTCGCAGGCGCGAATCGCCTCGGCAAGCTGCTCGTCCCAATCGCGGCCGGGGATGAGCTGGCGTTTGTCGAGCCACGCCGGAATTTGCGGCGGGCCGGCGGCAAGGGCGTCGCACAGTTTCAACACAAAGTCTGCCGCGTCCGCGACGGAATAGCTGATGAAGTGGTGAGTGGGCATAAATGAGTTCCCCGCATGGTTGAGAAAGTCGAGATGTTACAGCATATTTACAAATTCGTCGACACTGAGGCCGGCCTGCCGTATAATCGCGCGCAAAGTTCCCCGGTCTAATTCTTTATGATCAGGCACAACAGTTTGAGCAAACGGATCATCTCGGCGCAGAATGATATGGCTGCCTTCCTGACGCTTAAAATAGAAACCCGCTTTTCCCAAAGCCTTGACGCATTCTCTTCCGGAAATTCTTGGCAGCTTGCTCATACGGCCACTAATAAAGATTCAAAGTGCTCTTCGGGTACAGGGAGACCATCTTCTTCCAGGGCTGCCACATAGCCTTTAATCGCTTCTTTGATGTTTGTCAAAGCTTCTAATTTGGTTATGCCTTGACTGATACAACCGGGCAAGCTCGGACATTCCGCTACCCAATAGCTATCTTCACCTGGATAAATTATTACCTGGCGCATGATTTTCACCTCTTGAGAAAAGTCAACGTAAATTCATTATAAAATAACAAGCCCAACGTCAATTATCAAGCAGAAATTGTCCATCAAATTTGTCAACCCAAAAGAAACTTCCACACCGGCTGCAAACGAATCCGCGAGTTTTCGACTTGCTCTTCGCGTTCAACATCGTCAGTCAGGAGAAGCCCTTCCTGCTGTTTCAAATGCTTCAAAGCGGTGGTCAGGCCGTTGAATTCCCGCGCTCTTAGCTTCTCATCAGACAGATCGCTGTACGACATTTGCACGGGAAGAAACTTCCCGTTCTGTTTAACGATAAAATCGCACTCGCTGCCGTTGCCGAAATAAAACAGCTCACGCGCCTCACGGAGCAGGTGCAAAGCAACGACGTTTTCCGCCAGCCGGCCGAGATCTTGCGAAAAGCGAAAGCTGATGGCGTTGCGCAAGCCGGTATCCGCCACGTAGACTTTGCGATTGGCTTTTGGGCGTTCGCTGGTTTTGTAGGAAAATTTTTCGAGAGAAAAAATGAGCTGCGCCTCTTCCAAAAAATTCGTGTAACGCCGCACGTTGTCGATCGACGTATCGAAAACATTGCGAATGCGATTGAAGGCATACTGCGTGGCCATGTTGGTCATATAGTATTCCGCCACGCTTTGCAACAGTTTGACGTCGCGAACCTCGTGACGCAATACGATGTCCCGAAACAGAATGTCATCAAAATAATGGTGCAGGATTTTGCTGCGTTTCTCATCGCTATCAGCCAAAACCACTTGCGGAAATCCACCCCATTCAAAATAATCAGAAAGTGATTTGCGGATGAGCGCTTTGTTTTCCGCGCGTTCGATTTCGGATTGCGGGGCGAGGCCTTTCCAGCTCAGATATTCTTTAAACGAGAGCGGTGGGATCATAAAGGTGAAATGGCGGCCGGTCAGCAAGGTGGCGATCTCGCTGCTCAACAGCTTCGCTGATGAGCCGGTCAAAAATATTTTATTCTCTTTTAAATCCGCTTCCCGGCGCACCCATTTTTCCCAATCAGGAAGATTTTGGATTTCGTCAAGAAAAAAGAAAATCTTTTTGTCCGGGTTGATTTTTTCCCGATACAGGGCGATCAACCCTTCAAAAAACGTAATGGACAAATGCGGAGCAAACAGCGGTTCTTCGAAGTTGACCAGCAAAATTTGCGTTGGGGAAACGCCATTTTCCACCAAGTGCCGCATGAGAAGTGTAAAGATCGAAGACTTGCCGCTGCGCCGAACTCCGGTCAGCACAATGGGGAAAGGCTCATGGAGGTACGGGATAATTTGAGGCAAAAGCAGGCGTGATTGCAACTTTTCCAAAGCCCTTTTGCCCCAATAATTCCATCGCAATAAAATTTCAAAGAGAATATCCTTCTCCATGTTCGCACTCGATATATTGTGGTTTACTCGCTGTAATTTCAAACGGCTCTTCAATATAACCAGTATACTGGTTAAAATCAACAATTTTTAACCAGTATACTGGTTGCATGCTCTAATTGCTTTGTAGACAATAAGATCGAGCGCGCCAAATTTCTACTCTGGTGTGACATACGCCGCCGTAATCCCACCATCCACCGTGAACGTCGCTCCATTCACATAAGCGGATTCATCGCTAGCGAGAAAGAGCGCGGCTTGGGCGACTTCGCGAGCACGCGCGAGGCGGCCCATCGGAATGTGAACCATCCGCCGTTGTCGTCGCGCCGGATCGGAGAGCAATTGCGCCAACAGCGGCGTTTCCACCGGGCCGGGGCAAATGGCATTAATCCGAATGTTTTTACGAGCGAACTCCACCGCCATTTCGCGCGTCATCGCCAGCACGCCGCCTTTGCTGGCGGTGTAGGCAATTTGCGAAGTCGCCGCGCCCATCAACGCCACGAACGAGGCGGTGTTGATGATGGAGCCGCCGCCGGCACGCAGCAAGGACGGAATGCCGTATTTACAGCCGAAAAAGACGCCTTTCAAATTCACATTCATCACCAAATCCCAAACCTCTTCTTCCGTCTCCAAAACCGAGCCATCTGCGTCGGGAAAGATGCCGGCGTTATTGAAGAGCACGTTGAGTTTGCTAAAAGTTTTCTCGGCAAATTCGATCATTGCGGCTGCGTCAGTCGCTTTCGAAACATCGGCGCGTGTGAATGCCGCTTCGCCGCCCGCGGCTTTGATGAGCGAAACGGTTTCCTGCCCTGCCACGGAATTAATATCAACCACGACAACTTTGGCGCCTTCTTTCGCAAAGAGCAGCGCAGCCTCACGGCCAATGCCGCTGCCGGCGCCGGTGATGAGCGCAACTTTGTTGGATAAACGCATAAATTTTGCTCACAATTAATATTTCTTCAGCTAACTGAGAAGCAAATTAGAGAGATTTTCCCTGATTGATGACAATTGTGGAAAGCGTTGTCAAGTCCGAAGGCGCTTTTTCAAAGCAACAACAAACCCCTCTAATAAGCGGATAACGAAGACGGTTAAAGTGTGGGATAAATTTGATGAGCGAATCAAAGCAACCAGAGCAAACAGAGCTACAAATGCAACCAAAGCTGCAAAAGTTGCGCTGACAATTTCCAAAGCAAACGCGCTGGACTTGATGCCCGCGTAGAGTGAAAATAAAATGGCGGCGAAGAGCATGCCGATCCCGGCAGTCTTCATATAGGAAAGATACGATTCGATCACGTTTCGCATTTTATTTCTTTGTGCCTCCGGAGAACCCTTTGATCACTTCCCAGAAAAACTTCAAAATTACAACAAGATCTCCCGCGTCTATTACGTATCGAATGGGAATGAGGTCGAAGAACTTTGCATTCTTTCCTAACAACAGTTCTAAAACCCAATGGATCAACCAAATTGATCCTATTGAAAGCACCATTGCAACAGTATGAGCCAGTATGTCAGGCACTGATTTGAAAATATGAAGCCCAATACGACCACCCGTTTCATCATTCTCCCCTTTGGTTTTTCTTCTGCTTCTCTCAACCATATTGAAATATAGCAAAAAAACTAAATAATGCAACCCATTTCTGAATAGTAAAATTTATTAAGCCTTATGCCCGTTCAAAGTATCTTGCCCGCTCCCAGCTCGTCACCACCTCATCGAACTTGCGCTGCTCGGTGCGGAAGAAGTGGAGATAATGATCGATCACGGCGTCACCGAAAGTGTCGCGTGCCCATTTGCTATTTTCCATTTCATGAACGGCTTCGTTCAGTGAATGCGGCACGTGCGGCAGATCGCGCGCCGCGTAAACATCGCCGGAAAACATCGGCGGCGGCTCGATTTGCTTTTCGATGCCGTCGAGCCCGGCTCCAAGTGTGGCGGCAAAAGCGAGGTAGGGATTCGCATCCGCGCCCGGGGCGCGACATTCAATCCGCAGTGATGATCCGTGGCCGACGATGCGAAAGCCGGCAGTGCGATTGTCGTAACTCCACGCGATGCCGGTCGGCGCAAACGAGCCGGCGCGATAGCGTTTGTACGAGCTTGGATACGGCGCATAAAAAGGATAGATTTCGCGAATGTGCGCCATCCAGCCGCCGAGAAACCATCGAAACAGCGGCGAGGCATGCACCGGGCCAAAAGCTTCACTTCCCGGAAAAAGCGCTTTCTTGCCGTTGTAATCCCACAGGCTCGCGTGCAAATGCAAACCCGACCCGGCGTAGCGCTCGTCCCATTTCGCCATAAACGTGACCGAACAACCTTGTTGCAAAGCGATCTCTTTCGCAGCGTGTTTGTACAGCGTGTGACGGTCAGACATTTCGAGAAGGTCGGCGTAGCGCAAATTGATCTCCTGCTGGCCAGGCCCCCATTCACCTTTGGAAAATTCGACCGGAATGCCTGAGCGATCCAAATTGTGGCGAATCGCGCCGATGACGAATTCCTCTTTTGTACCCTGAAAAATGTGATAGTCTTCGATGTAATTGCCAATCGGCTCGAGATCCACATATTTCTTGCGCGCCGCTTCTTCGTAGGAATCTTTGAATACATACAATTCCAATTCGGAAGCGCCCATGGCGACGTAGCCTTGGCTCGCAGCACGTTCGAGTTGCTTGCGCAAGAGACTGCGCGGCGCGATTTCCACCAGCTCGTCTTTTTCCTCATTATAAACGTCGCAAAGCACGATCGCGGTTTTGTCGAGCCAGCTCGCCAGCCGCAACGTTTTCAGATCCGGCACGAGCCGAAAATCACCGTAGCCGGCCTCCCAGCTCGTGAACGCATAACCCGGCACCGGATCCATTTCCATATCACACGCCAGCAAATAATCACACGCGTGAATGGCGTGATCGAGCACATCATTGACAAAATAGTTTCCGGTAATGCGCTTGCCCATCAACCGGCCGTACATATCGGGAAAAACCGTGAGCACGGTTTCGATGCGCTCATCGGCGATCATTTGTTTGAGCGTTTCGATATCGAGCATGCCACGCACTGGCGATAATGTCATATCTTTTAGTCTCCGTGATTATACAAACAGTCATACTTTATCCATTATAACCTTCATTAAAGCAAAGGTATTCAACAACACCAATGCCCATATTCCCAGTTTTATCACTATATACCCCAAAATAAATAAATACGCAATCAGAAGAAGCAAGGCTATCAGACGAACCGTTCTCTGTTTGTAATATAGAAGCACGGTTGCAAGTATCCCCCACCCTGGTACCAATAAAACGCCGAAAAGATGGCCGCCATTATGCAAGTCTCCTGTTATCAAATACCCTATAATTCCAGAAAAAAGATAGGTACCGATTATTACTAGTCCCTTTATAGTCAAATCAGTGCAAAAAAAGCAAAGATTTTTTTGATGAGTTTCATTTCGCTCAATATTTATGCGGCTTTTATGGGGTTTTCAAAAGCCTCCAAC
>JBOHQZ010000003.1:0-28708 GCA_050732275.1 bacterium | reverse complement strand
GGCTGGTGCCGTTGATGCTGGCATTGGCAATATAAAGATCGAGATCACCATCGCGATCGTAATCGGCCCAAGCGCAGCCTTGTGCATTGCTGGAGGTGAACAAAAGCGACAAACCCATCTGCGCCGGCGAGACGGTGAGGAAATTGCCCATGCCGTCGTTGCGATAGAGGCGTGAAATCTGGGCGGTGTTGGCGACAAACAAATCCAGATCGCCGTCGTTGTCAAAATCAACCCAGGCGCTGCCGACGGTGTTTCTGCCGTCATTGGTGAGTATGCCGGTTTGAATGCGGGTGAAGCCACCGCTGCCGGAGGCGTCGTTGCGATACAACACGTTGTTGCTGCCGAAGACCGGAGTGAATAAATCCGCATCGCCGTCATTGTCATAATCGCCCCAACTGGCGGAAAAATCCAAAAGCATATCGGTGCCCAATTCGCCCGTGGTGATTTTCGTGAAAGCAACTTGCTCATTCTCTTTCAATAAATTTTTCCAAAGTTGCTTGGCCTCGCCGCCGATATCCGAGCCGTCTTTCGAGAGCAACAAATCCTGATCGCCGTCATTGTCGTAATCGATCCAACTGCAGCCGAGCGTGCGCGTCACGCCGGTGTTAAGAAAAGGCAAAGCCGTTACTCTCGCAAAATTTCCCGCGCCGGTGTTTTCATAAAACAAATCGGGATTGTTGGTGAGCCGCCGCGAGGCCGGCGCGTGCAAATCCAAATCGCCGTCGTTGTCATAATCCACCCAGGCACTGCTCCACGTGTACGAGCTATCGGACACGATCGCGCCGCTTTTGACGCGCGCCAATTCGTAACCCGGCGGGCCTTGATTGCGATAAAGAAAATTGCGCGTGAGCGGCGGCGTTGCAGTCGAGCTGCCGCCGTTGCTGATATAGAGATCGAGATAGCCGTCGTTATCGTAATCTCCCCAAATTGCGGAGAAGGATTGACCGGCGTCGTTGGCCACTTCGCCGTTTGTGACTTTCATGAAGCTGCCGTTGCCGTTGTTTTTGTACAATGAAGTGCCGTGCAGCGGGCTGAGGTTGGAGACCAACATATCCTGAAAACCGTCATTGTTGTAATCGCCCCAACTGACGCCCGAGCTGAATTCCAAATCGGTTGCCAGAATATCGTTGGTGATTTGAGTGAAAACTTGTCGCGGGCTGAGGATGGCTTTGAAAGAAGGTTGCGTCCAACCTAATGCACTGGCCTTGGTCGCGGCGCCGCGCGCATTCGCTCTGATGTTGTTCAGATCATCACCGGCAACGAGAGCGAACGTCACCCACGCCGTATCGCCCGGCGCAATCGTCAACGGCCCGGTGCCGGCCCAACTGCGATAGTCACCGGCGTTGCCGATGGGATTGGAATCGAACGTGGCGAGATAAGCGAAAGCATCGCTTCTGAGCGTGGTCACGGCCGAGCCGAACGAAGTCGTGATCATGCCGGACAAGCCGTTGAGCGCGGCGATGCCAAAGTAGTATGGTCCCGGCCCCAAATCGAAATTATAAACCAAATTCTCTTCCAGCGCATAGCCACCCGAATTGGTCGTCGCGGAGCCGACGTCCCAATCAACATGAATGCCCGCAAAAAAATCCGTCAGCCTCTCTCCCGATTTATTGACAAAGCCGTAGCGGATCATGACAAAGTCTTCACCGGCGTTGCTGTAGCTGCGTTGCAAAATTTCAACGCCATAGGGCAGCGGCGCCGCATTGTCATTCAGCGTCGCATTCGTGGTTTGGTTGAAGCCAGCGGTGGCCTGAAATCCTGCGGCAAAATCACTTGCGACATTCTGCACATCAAACACGCTGGCATTGGACGAAAACCCCATCAGCCCATTCACACTGCCGCGTTGTGTGCTGCCAAAAACCGGTCCGCCGGTGAAAGCGCCGTTTTGGCCTTTCCACGAGATGCCGGGACCGGCAAAGGTGACATTGTCCGCGCCAATCGAACCGTCGTTGAAAATCGCGACGCGCAAATTGCCAGTGTTATGCTCGAGGTTCATCAGCGTCTCGACGGCGACGCGCGCGGGTGCTGTCTGCGGCTTTTGATTTTTCTCCGCAGCCTGATGAACGCCGGCTTGCAGAGCAGAACTAAAACAGAGGCAAATCAGCAGCAACGTGGTTTTTGCATTTCTCATATTTGCGTTCCTTCTATTAATCGACAAGATAAAGGGTTCATCTAAAAATAACTTCCCGAACGAAAATAGTCCCCGCCCCTAAATTTGTGGGCGGCTGGTGAGACAACGAGTTGATGTGCTTCCTCATTGCCCCACAAGGGGGCAAGGCTACGACGAACACGGAAAGTAATTTTTAGGCGTTCGCTAAGTTTGCTTGAATAAAAACGAAGACAGCAAGATGGCGTTTGACATCATCTCAGAGAAGTTGACGATAATAGAATAGGGCAGGCTATAAAAATTTTTCTGCCCTCCATTTTTCTGTCATATCAAAATTTCAAATGACCTTACCGCATCAAAGTCATCCGCCGCGAGGCTACCTGCGCGCCGGCGGCGAGGCGATAAACATAAACTCCCGAAACAACATTCTGCCCCGCAGTGTTCTTGCCATCCCAGTGCACTTGATGCCTGCCGGCACTCTTCATTTCGCCTACCATCACCGTGCGCACCTCACGGCCTTGCACGGTGTAGATTTTCAAATCAACCGCGCTCACGCGCTGCAAAGTGAAGGCAATCGTTGTTTGCGGATTGAACGGATTCGGATAATTTTGCTCGAGCGTAAAATCCGTCACCGTTGTTTCCGGTGATTCCACTTCGGAAGTGACCTCCGGCAACAACGCGCGCTCATAAACACCGTTGCCGTGCGTGACCGCGCGCAGCTTGCGATTGCTGTTTGAAATGCTCAAATCGAAAATCAGCAGCCCATCGCGCACGCCTGCATTGAAATCCTGCCACGTATTGCCGCCGTCGGTGCTAACGTAAACGCCGAGATCGGTGCCGACATAAACATGACTTGGAAAGAGCGGATCGACGATCACCGCATTGGTGGGAACATCGGGCAAGCCGATTCCGATGTTCTGCCAGGTATCGCCGCCACTGTTCGATTTGAACACATGCGAAGTGCCGAACCCGCTGTAGGTGATATAAACGTTGCGATCATCATTGGGATTGACAGCGAGATCGGTTGGCACGCGGTTGGGCAACTGTGCTGCAATGAATTGCCACGAGCTGCCGCCGTCACGCGTGCGGAAAACACGCGGCGGAGAAGAAACGAGCGGCGCCGTGGCAACATAAACTACGCTGCTGTTTTGCTGCGAGATCGCCATGGCGACCGCGGGATTGCCGTCGAGCGGAATGCCGTCATTCGTGGTCGCCCATTGCGAGCCGCCGTTCACCGATTTGTAAATGAGATCGCGGCCGGCATAAATGATATTGGGATTATCGAAGCCCACCACAAATGGCGCCTCGAATATCGTAATGCGATTGTTGCCCGGCGGCGAAATGTTGAACCAGCTTCTGCCGCCGGTTAAGGATTTACTCAAGTTCAAAAACTGGCTGGTGCCATACAACACCTCGTCGTTCGCGGGATCGATGGCTGCCCAGCCGCCGTCGCCGCCAATGTGCCCCACGCTCCACGTCGTCGTGCCTTTATAGATCACGGTGTTGTTGTCTTGCAAGCCGCCAATGGCAAGATTGGAATCGTTCTGCGAGCTAGCAAAGCCGTTGTAGAACTGTGTGGTTTGATAGCCGCCGTTGCAAGCCTCGAAAGTTTCACCGCCGTCTATCGTGCGAAACACGCCGCCATCGCAGGCAAAATAAATCACGTTGTGATTGGTCGGATGGTAAAGCAAATCGTGCAAATCGACGTGGACGTATTGCGCCAAGCCTTCCGGCCCGCCCGGCGGCACTTGTCCGCTGAACGCTTGCGAGAAAGATTTTTGCGTGAGAATGGAACCGCCGTTCGTTGATTTCCACACGTTGATGCCGATCGCAAAAACTTCATTCGGGTTGGAAGGATTGACGGCAATGTCGTGCGAATACCAAGCCTGCCATTGCGAATAATCTTGCGTGGAAACAACCTGCCAGCTTGCGCCGCTATCGGTCGAGCGCGTCAGCCAACTGAAATTGTTCACGCCCGGATTGAAGCCGTTGCCGAAGCTCGCGTAAATCGTATTCGGATTTGAGGGGTTGAGCGCGAGCATGGTTTTGCCGTTATAGGTTGAAAGCAAGCCCAGCGTCGTTTTTTGCCACGCCGCGCCGCCGTTCGTGGTGCGATACAAACCATAACCCGTGCTGGCAAAATTGCCGTACGAGACGAGCACAGTATTCGTATCCGTGGGATGAATCACTAGGTCCATTGCGAGGGATACGGGATGCACCAATCTCCACGTTGCGCCGGCGTCGGTCGATTTATAAGTTCCCATCGTGGTCGCGGCCCAAATCGTGTTGCGATTCAACGGATTGATTTTCACCGCCCATACGCCGCGCTGCTGTTCGTAGCTCCAATCGAGAGCCGGTCGCCAGCTTGCGCCGCCGTCGGTTGATTTGAGAATGCCGATGCCGTAGAAGCCGCGTGTGGCGCGATTCACTTGCCCCGGACTCGCACCTTGCGCGTTGTACACTTCGCCGGTGCCGATATAAATCGTATTCGAATCATTCGGCGCAAACGCAATTGAGCTTACGGCCAGCACGGGAAAACCCGTAGGTACGCGCTCCCAAGCTAGTGCGCCGCGGCCGGCCGTGAAGCTGCGCCACAAGCCGCCGCTCGCCGAGCCGGCGTAAATGGTGTTGGGGTTTTGCGGATTGGAAGCGAGAGCCAGCGTACGTCCGCCGCGATTGTGCGGGCCGATTGATTGCCATTCCTCCGCCGCATTCACTTTGCTCAAACGCGCACGAGAAAGATTCTTTTGCGCAAATTCGAATGCGGCAAAACTCGCGGCGGAAGGAATATCATCATTCGGATAAGCGCGCGCGAAGGTGAATTGCTGTAACGCTTCCAATGCACCGGAACGGCGCGCGACACGAGGGCTTTTTTCATGACGCCAAAAAACGATCAGCGCCACAATACTGCCAACAACAAAAAGCGTGGCGAACAAACGTTTGGACATTTCCTCTTCTCCCTAAAAAAACAGAAGACAAAAAATTTTGCGACCTGCTCAATCCCATTGCCTTCAACTTCTTCAGCATTATTCTATTAAAAGTGAAATCGTTGCTTTAAAAGCAAAGGCTTTTCTGTAAGCGGATTTAACGGATCAAGCGGATAAAGAAACAGGCTTTATCCGCTTGCTTCGAATAATCCGCTTACAGAAAGGTTTTGGGTTGCGATTCGTTCGCGCTCGGACAAAGGCCGTTTTTCTGCCTTACATTTTTCTGTCATGGTTTTTTGATGAAACCAAAAACATGCAGTTGTATTTACCGCAGCAAAATCATTTTTTGCGATTGTACAAAATCCCCGGTGCGCAAACGATAAACATACACCCCGCTCGACAAATGGCGCGCTTCAAATGCGAGCTCATGCTTGCCTGCGCTTTTGAAGCCGCTGGCAAGTTTCATCACTTCCCTTCCGGCGAGATCAAAAACAATTAACTCCACAACCGTTGCGCGCGGCAAGCTGAAGCCAATGATCGTCGAGGGATTAAACGGATTGGGATAATTTTGATGCAGTGCGAAAGCCGTGAGCGATGTGGGCGCATCGGTATCATCGACGACAGAGACGATTCCTTCAGTCATCGTCAAAAATTGATCGGCGGCAATGTTGGTTTGGATCTCGACCAATCCCGAAGGCCATTCGATTTTGAGTGAGTCGATCATCGTTGCATTGCCCAAGCCGAAATGCTGGCGCAAGCTGTTGTGGCCGTTGAAAGTGTTCTGCGCGGAGATTTCGCGCAGTTGCCAAATTGCGTGACCGTTGATTGTGGCTTTGACTCTCAACTTCGTGCTGATGGCCGTGCGGTTTGAAGTTGTGCCAATGCAACTGAGGCCGAGCCAGTGATTGCCGCTTGGCGTGTCATTGCGATAGAGCGCCAGCGCCGCGGCTGGACCAACTGCCAGCAAATCGAGATCGCCATCATTGTCATAGTCACCAGCCGTCGCGCCGCGATGCGTCAACGTCGAAGCGATGACGATATTCGTCACGCCCGTGAAACTGCCATTGCCGTTGTTGCGGTAATAGCTGTCGGCTTGATTGCCGTCATTCGCGACGTAGCAATCAAGATCGCCGTCGTTGTCGAAATCTCCCCACACCGAAGACAATGAAATGCCCACATCTGTCACAATCGGATCGGCAGTGAGGCGCGTGAACGTGCCGTTGTCATTGCGATAGAGCCGATTCGCCAATCCGCCAAGCGGCCCGCCCCAATTGGTGAGATACGCGTCAAGATCGCCGTCGTTGTCGTAATCGATCCAATTCCACACCTGCCCGTCTTGTTGATCCGTCGCCATCACGCCGCTGGTGATGCGCTCAAAATTGGCGCTGCCGGATTCCTTTAAAAGATTGCGATACAAATAATCCGGCGAAGTTGTACCGTTTGCCGGCCCAGCGCCGATGAAATAATCCATGTCGCCGTCGCTATCGAAATCCGACCACGTGCCGACCGTGTACGCCGCAAGGCCGGTCACAATCGGCCCGGTGGTAATTTTGGTGAACGTATAATTCGGCGGACCGTCATTGCGCAAAAGATGATTAGGCGTCGCGCCACCCGCAACAAAGTTGGCGGGATGCGTGATGGCGAGATCGACATAGCCATCGTTGTTGTAATCCGCCCACGCGCATGCCCAGCCGCGATTCGCGCTGCCGTTGCCGATCGCGCCGCTGGTGATTTTAGTAAAAATGCTGTTGCCGTCATTGCGATATAAAAACGACGTCGCGCTGGAAATGAAACAATCTAGATCGCCGTCGTTGTCGTAATCCGCCCAACTGTTGCCGTTGCCGATGATTTGGTTGGCAATAATGGGCTGGCCGTTGCCGAGCGTGGTGGCCAATTTCACAAACACGCCGTTGCCGTCGTTGCGATAAAGCTTGTCGTTGTTTACGAATAAATCGAGATCATTGTCGTTGTCAAAATCCACCCAGCTTGCGCCGGAGTATTCAAGCGGGCCGCCATCGGCGATAATGGGATTGCTGGCATCAGTGATGCGTGTGAAGGTTTGTGAAAACGTTGCCACTGGTATCATAGAAAGTATCAGAGTCAAAAGCGGTGCGGCGAAGCGAAGGCGGTGACCGGAGTATTTGTCGTTCATTGCAAGCATTCTCTCAAAAAGTGACGTGAAGGCGGCGTTGTTTGAAAATTGATTGTGGGCATTGTATGAAAAGACGAAAATTTTCGGCAAGTAACCATACCCAAATGTGGGTATTTCGATTGCGGGCAAACGCGGGGGAAAAGGGTGAATGGAACACGGGAATTAAAAAGGAGGCCGTTGGCCAATAAAGAACTTTTTATTGCAAAGGAAGCCCATCAAGAAAAATGACGGTTTTTTACAATACACTAAACATATCTTTTCTTAAATTAGTCTTTCTAAACAGCGCTTCAGCGATAAGCCTTTGACATTTGACTACAGAGGTAGTAATTTATGACCACAAATGTAGTCCATAGTCGTATCATGTATGTCATTCGGGAGCATATTGATGGCAAAATATTTCGTCTTAGCCGCTATTCTGTTCTTGTTGCTTTGCGTGAACCCCGTGCAAGGGCAGCAACGCACGTTGTTGCACGCAGGTTTGAGTCGAAGTTATTTACTTCACGTGCCTCCTTCCTACGACGGCAACCCGCCGGTTCCGCTGGGTATTGCTTTACACGAATTTTCCGGTTCTGCCGCAAGCTTCCAAACGATCACGGCGTTCAGCGCCAAAGCGAATGCCGAAGGTTTTATCGTTGTTTATCCCAACGGTATTTCCGGCTCATGGACCGGCGGCGGGTGCTGCGGCGCGGCCATGACCAATAATTTGGATGATGCCGGTTTCATCAACGCGCTAATTGATACACTCGCGGGGCAATATCACATCGATCTAACGCGCATATTCGTCGCGGGTTTTTCCAATGGCGCGATCCTGGCTTATCGCCTCGCTGCAGAGTTGTCTCATAAAATTGCAGCGATCAGCGCCGTTGCCGGGCCGATGATGCTCGACAAAGTAAATCCTTCCCGGCCCGTGCCGATCATGCACTTTCACGCGCTTAATGACGCGGTAATTCCGTACAATGGCGGGAACGCTTCCGGTTTCGTCTTTCCATCCGTAATGTCGGTTCTCGACTTTTGGATCAACCGCAACCAGTGCGATCCGAATTCGACGATCATCTACAATCGCAATGGCGTGATTGGCCGCAAGTGGCAAGCCCTTGCGAACAATGCCGACATCATACTTTATACCACTCCCATGGGCGGACACAACTGGCCGAGCAGCATCGCTGCTACCGATACGATTTGGAGTTTCTTCACCTCGCATACTATGCCGCCCGTGACCGCCGTCGATGAAAAAAAATCTGAGATAATTGCAGAAACCTTCGTACTGCAGCAGAACTATCCGAATCCATTCAATCCCACAACAACAATTCGCTTCACGCTCGCGCAACCTGGTTTTGTGACTTTAAAAATCTACAACCTGCAAGGCCAGGAAGTCGCCGCGCTGTTGAATGAGCGCAAATCAGCAGGAGAGCATAATGTCAGTTGGGCCGCTGGCGCTTGGCCATCCGGATTATATTTCAGCCACCTGCAGTCGGGAGCACGGACGTCAAAGATCAAACTGATCTTGAACAAATAAAGCATATAACCAATAAACTTTTATTTTCAAAATAGGCAATCAATCAACTTACTTTCATCGTTGTTCCAAAACAAGGAGGTTATCATGGCTGCACCGGTGGTTCATTTCGAGATCATGGGCAAAGATGGTTTGAAGCTGCAAAAATTTTATGGCGATTTGTTCGGCTGGAAAATTCAAAACATGGCAGAAATGGGCAATTACGGCATGACGGAAACCGGCGTGCGCAGCGACAGCTCCGGCAAAAGTGGTATCGATGGCGGCGTCGGCGGTACGCAACCAGACGCGCCAGGTTACGTCACAATCTATATTCAGGTCGATGACATCGACGCATATTTGAAAAAGATTGCGAGCATGGGCGGAAAAACCATCGTGCCCAAAACCGAAATCCCCAATGTCGTCACCTTCGCGCAATTCGCGGATATTGAAGGCAATGTCGTCGGCTTGGTGCAGGGTTGAGGCGTGGCGTTGCGCATTTCAAGCGAGATGTAAAACTATTTTAGTGTGTCACGTTTCACGGGAACCTTCGCTGTTATTGTCATTCCGGAGGAATCCTTTTTAGCATAAGCACAAGGGGTGACTTAAAAAGATCCCCCTGAATGACATCCACAGGAAAGTAAACTGCTCCTGCAATCTGTGATATACTCAAGCTGTTCGTAACTATTCAGTACCGCCCGGGCGCTTAGCCCGAGGCAATTCAAATCGCCTCAAAACTTAAACAATTTGCAGAGAATAAACGCCCGGGCGGTGAATTAGTTGAATAGTTACAATTGTTCAGTCATTTCGGTTTTGCATCAAAAGCGCAAGAAAATGACTCCATGAAAATAAAATTATCCCTTCGATTTTTGCAAAAAACCGTAGCGCCGGTGATGATCGCAATTCTCATTCTGAGCCGCAGCGCTCATGCCCAAACCGGTACGCCGGTTCCGCAGCTTGCTCACATGGATGTGGCAGTCACGAATTTCATGCAGCAGTGGAACCTTCCCGGCGGCAGTTTGGCGATCGTCAAAGACGGGCGCTTGGTTTATGCGCGCGGCTTCGGTTTGGCCAATCGCGAGACCAATGAACTTGTGCAGCCGCATCACCTGTTTCGCATTGCCAGTGTTTCCAAGCCGATCACTGCGGCGGCGGTCATGAAGCTGTTGGAAGAAGGCAAAATTCATTTGGCAGACAAAGTTTTCGGGTCGCAGGGCATTCTCAATGACCCGGCTTATGCAGCGATCAACGATGTGCGCGTGCTCGATGTTACCGTGCAACATCTGCTGCAACACACCGCAGATTGGAATCTCTACGTCAGCGGCGATCCGATGTTCAAAGCGCTCGAGATCGCGCAAGCCATGCAAGTTCCACCGCCACCCGCGCCGGAGAAGATCATTCAATACATGCTCGCGCGCCAGCTCAATTTCACAACCGGCACGCAGTTTCAATATTCGAATTTTGGTTTTTTGATTTTGGGCCGCGTGATTGAAAGGCTCTCCGGCATGAGCTATGAAGAATTTGTGAAAACGGCGATCTTGCAACCGGCCGGGGCAGCCGGCTTCAAGCTCGGCAAGAATCTTTTGGAAAATCGCGACGAAAACGAGGTCAAGTATTATGACTTCCCCGGCGCGCCGTTCGAGCGTTCCGTTTATGGCACCGGCGCATTGGTGCCGCGCACGTATGGCGGCTTTAATATCGAAGCGATGGATGCGCACGGCGGATGGATTGCATCGGCCACCGATCTCTTGCGGTTTCTCGTTGCAATTGATGGCTTCAACACCAAGCCGGATATTCTGGGTCAATCATCCATCAACGCGATGACGAAAACCACGACGCCGCACATGAATTTTTATGCGCTCGGTTGGGAGGCCGATCCCGGCCGCAACAATTGGTGGCACAACGGCGCGCTGGCCGGCGCTTCGGCGCTTATCTATCGCCGCAATGACGGCGTGGCATGGGCGATCTTGTTCAATTCCTGGCCGCAACACCAAAACTTTTCCACGTCATTGGCAACGATGATCTTTACCGCTATCAATGCCGTGCGAAGTTGGCCCGCGCATGATTTGTTCGATGCGCAGACAAGCGTTGAAGAAACGCCCATAGTAAATTCGTTTCGGTTGTTGCAAAATTATCCCAATCCGTTCAATCCCACAACCAACATTGCCTACACCATTCCTCGCGCCGCGACCGTGAAGCTTGTCGTTTACAATGCTACCGGACAAATCGTGCGCACGTTGGTGCATCAACAACAACGCGAAGGCGCGTATGTCATAACGTGGGATGGAAAAAACGAGGCGGGCGCCGCATTGGCGAGCGGCGTATATGAGTATCGCTTGCAAGCCGGCGAATTCCAGCAATCCGGCAAGATGATTTTGTTGAGGTGACGTACAGCACGAAACATTCTGCACAAAGATGTTTCATTATCCCAAAGCTCGACAAGATTCATTTCGCGCGTTTCCTCGTATGCCACTTGACAGAAGAAGCACTTTTCAACATTCGTTAACGAGTTTTAAAAAATTGTGTCATAGTTCATTTCGCTGCTTGCGGCGGATGGCTTTGCCAGAGCACGTTCATGATGAGCCATTTGCCGTCTTTTTTCGCGAGGTGCATATAGTCGATGCCCCAATGCGCGCGGAGCTTGACGGTTGCGGTTTGATCCACGACTTCAAAAATCACCACTTCTTTGAGCGCGGTTTTGGCATCGACGCGGCCGTTCTTGTTCCAATTCTTGGCCACGCCCACAAGCTGATCGAAACTCATGCGGCTTTCGGCATACGACGCGCCGTCTTTCTCGCGCCAGTAGCCGACTTTGGCCAGCTCGCGTGATACGCTGCGTTCGATGCGCTCCGGCTGAACTTGATAAATGCCTTCTACATAATCCAGCACCGCTTGGCGCACGGCTTCATGATCATCGCCTTGCTGGGCAATAGCAATGCTGGTCAGAGTGAAACAAAGCACTGCGAACGTGTAAAGAGTTTTTGATTTCATCGTCGTTTCCTTTCAGTTTTTGTTAAATGCTGCTTTTCCTCATTTCGTATGACTATCACACTTCACGCCGTCATTCCCGCTTTCGCGGGAATCCAGAATTTCCAGAGTTTGTGGATGCCCGCATTCGTGGGCATGATTTGCAAAATCAACTTTAACGAAGTATTGGTCTCTCGGCAAATTCACGAAGATCGTTTCGCATGCGCAATTCCGCTTCGGGCACGTTCATGTTGCGCGCCAACGGAAGATAAACCTCTCCGATATTGATGCGTGTCACTTTGGCTCTGCCAAGTTGAATGGAGCGAACAAATTCCGCCATCTTTTTTCCTTTACTCCGCACTGATCTTGACGTGCGCTAAAACCCATTCATAAATGATTTCATACAGCCCGGGGGCGCGACGTTGCCAACGATAAAAACGTTCGGGCCAATCCTCGCCTTCGCCGCGCATGCCGCCGGGAATCGTCATGCCGTGATCGGCTTCGGGCATCACGAGAATTTTGAAATCCTGATTGCCGGCCTCTTTCAACAAGCGTTCGAGTTTCGTTACATTCTCCGGCGGCGGCACGACGTAATCGCGCTCGCCGTACCACGCCAGCACCGGAATTTTCGTTTGCCGCAGCGCCGCGGTGTTGTCGAAATTTTTATAGCGGCGAAAATAATCCAGCTCAGCGTTATCGAGATTTTCCGGCAAGTCGACATAAGCCGACCATCTTTGCAGCCGCGCTTTCGCGATCAGCGGCGCGAAGGTTTTCCACGGCGCTTCCTGCCATGATAACTCCACCAACTTTTTTTGATAAGCATACGCCGCTTTAAACTCTTCCTCAGTGAATTTCTCTTTCGCGAACCAGCGCATATTGTATTCCACCACGTGGCCTTGCTGCCCGGCGAGACTTTCAGCAGGTCCGACATCGAGCATGAGAAAAGCCACCTGGCCGGAACGCTGCGCGGCAATCGGAATCACCCAACCGCCGGCGCTGATGCCCCACAGCCCGATCTGCTTCGCATCAATGTCTTTTCTCGTGGCAAGCAAATCAATGGCGGCAAGAACATCCTGATAGCGCTCTTCCGCCGTCGTCTTCATACGATCGCCGCCGGATTCGCCGGCACCGCGACCATCGAAAATGAGACTGGCAACACCGCGCTGCGCCAAGCGTGTTGCGTCCGAAGAGTTGCCGGCGCGGCTGCCGTAGCCGCGACCCGAAACGATAATAATCGCCGGATGCGGCCCACGCGTAGCCGGCAAAAACAGTGTGCCCGCCATCGCCACCGTGCCGCTCTGAAAACGAACTTCCTCGTGCAAGATTTTTGGCTCCACCGGCTTCAGCATGCGTTTGAGATGAACGTGGGTTTTGGTCGAATCTCTCGCAACTGCAATGCCGCGCATCTCTCCAGCAGCCGCATCCACGAGCAGCGTCGTTTGTCCGTAGAGAAAAACGAAAAAGAATCGGCCTGAATCGTAGCGCCAATCTCGCGGCGGCGCGTCTAAAATGCCGCCGTCCGGCACGGAGAGCAAAACCCGCAATTGTCCATCGCGACTCTCAATGTTCATCTTCAACAATTGCACCGAGCCTTCGCGAAGGCATGCGCCTTCCCAGTAACCAATGACGGATGCCTGCGTGGAATCGGCTTGGCGCGCCAGTGCGAGCGTTGGCATGAGAATGAGGAACAGCAAAGTTTTTTTCATTCGAGCGCTCCGTGAAAATATATTTGTCACAGCCGCGAGATATAGAATGTTGTCATTCCCGCGAAAGCGGGCATCCATTTTTCTGTCATAGAATTTTTAAAACCGACTTTTGTTTAACATGAATATCACTACGTCACAAACATACGTTGGATGCAAAGCTTGCGTTGAGTGGAGGGAGAATAGCGGCAAGCGGAGGTTGGGAGGCGGCGAACGGCTTACAACTTGCCGCCGAAAAAATCCTGCACGCGCTGGCGATAGCGGCGGCTGGCGGTCAGCTCGGCGCCGGTGTACAGCAAAATTTTATATTCGCCGTTATCGCGCGGCCGCATTTCACCGATGCGGTCGGTGTTGACGATGGTGGAACGATGAATGCGCAGAAACTGTCGCGGGTCGAGTTGGTTTTCCATCACCGCCATGCTCTCGCGCAAGAGGTGCGCCTTCGCGCCAACGTGCAGGTAAACGTAATCACCCGCGGCTTCCACCCAGTCGATCTCATTGGCTTTCACAAATAAGATTCGGCCGCCGGATTTAACGATAAAACGTTGCGATGAGGGTTTGCTTTCAGACCGTGTCGAATCCGTCGCGCCTTCTGTCTGTACTTGCGACAACAGATTGGCGAGACGCCGCGCCAACGTGCTATCGTGACGTTGATGCAACTCCTCGCGCGCGCGCCCCACAGCCAGCGCGAAACGCTCATCGTCGATGGGCTTGAGCAAATAGTCGAGCGCATTGACTTCGAAGGCACGCAACGCGTGTTGATCAAATGCCGTCACAAAAATGACCACCGGCATTTTCTCCGTGTCGAGTGCCTGCAACACTTCAAATCCGGTAAGGTCGGGCATCTGCACATCGAGAAAAACGAGCGCCGGTTGCAACGATTGTATCGCGTCAATCGCCTTTTCGCCGCAATCGCATTCGCCGATAATTTCGAAGTCGGGAAAGTCGCGGAGGCGCGCGGAGATGCCGCGGCGCGCCAGCGGCTCATCATCGACGATCAGCGTGCGGATTTTCATATTCAAGCTCTTCATGCCCATTGTGTTCAGAGATCTTTTGCACATCGACCCGAAAAGGAATTTGCAAATTGACGGTCAGTCCGCCCATCTCGTTGGGCTGCAATTCGAAACGATGCTGCGTGCCGTAAAGCTCTTCGAGGCGCTGGCGCGTGTTCTTCAAACCGACGCCGTTATGCGCGGCCGCATTGCCATTGTTTGATATCTCCGGACCGCAATCACTCACGCATAGATGTAGCGCAAGCTCAACACGCTGAGCTGTAATCTCCACCAGGCCGGCGGCTTTGCGATAGGTGATGGCGTGGTGAATGGCATTCTCGACCAGCGGCTGCAGAATCAAATTGGGCACGAGCGCCGGCAGGGTTTCCGTTGGCATATCGAAGCGCACTTGCAAGCGATCACCAAAACGAAGCTGCTCGATTTCGAGATAGCGCCGGATGAATTCCAGCTCTTCCACGAGTGGAATTTCCGCACGCTCCGAGTCTGCGAGCGACAAACGCAAAAACTCGCTCAAGCGCGCGATCATGCCGGTAGCTGCGCGATTTTGGCCTTCGACGATCAAAGTGGAAATGGCATTGAGGGTATTAAAGAGAAAATGCGGATTGAGCTGATAGCGCAAAGCGCGTAGCCGTTCGCGCTGTGCCGAAGCCTCGGCTTTTAGTTTACGTTCTTTTTCGGCCTGCAATTCCTGATAGTTCTTGATGGTGAAATAAAGCACGCTCCACGCCAGCAGCACAAAAGAGTGGTAAAGGCAGCCATAAAATATTCGCGTAATTTTAACCGGCTCGTTGCGCAGCCACGCGTCATACCAAAACATCGCGAGGTTATGTCCGGCAGTCCAGGGCAGCGCGAGCAAATAAGAACAGATCGCGCTGACAACGATGATAGAAAGCAAGCTGAACTGGCGCCGGCGGAGACGTTGATAAAAATATCGCAACAGCATGGAGAGCAGAATGCCCAATCCCGCCAGCACGGCTTTATCGACAACCATGTAGGAGAAAGGATATACGCCGACGCGCGAGAAGGTCATCGCCACGCCAAAGGCCAGCCAGCCTATAATTTGAAACTGCCAGAACAGGGAAATTTTTTGCTGCAAGCGCTCGAGCATGGTCAACGATTCCGATTTTCGGTTTTACATACTCCGCATGTTTTAATCGGCGTTTCAAATGGCAGAAAAATGGATGGCATAAAAATGTTTAAAACCCAATTCGTTTCTTTTGAGTGAGTAGCAATGTGTTGATGATACCGACTTTCATCTTTTTGCCACACATTTTTCTGTCATGACTTGACTTCAAGCCAATGCAACATTTCGAAGTCAAACGAGTTTTTCTTGATGCGCCTTGGCTACGGCTTCGGTCATAGAATTGACTTCGAGTTTTTTGTAGATTTTTTTGAGATGAGAGTGTACCGTGCCTTTGCTGAGATGAAGCGCGGCGGCGATCATTTTGTAGCTCTTGCCTTGACACAGCAGCACCAGAATTTCTTGCTCGCGCGGGGAAAGATTCGTATCGGAGGATATTTGAAAGGACCGAATCACCAAACGCGCGATATTAGCGCTCATGGGCGCGCCGCCGCTATAAACTTCTTGGATGGCTTCCAAAATTTTCGCTGGCGGGGTGGTTTTGACGAGATAACCGCACGCGCCGGCGCAGAGCGAATCGAACACACGTTTGTCGTCGTCATGAATCGTGAGCATGATGACGTCGAGATCGGGCAGAATCTTTTTGAGGCGCCGCACGCCTTCGATGCCGGAGATGCCCGGCAATTGAATGTCCATCAGCAGCACGTCCGGCGGATCGTCTACAATCTCGCGCAAGGCTGCTTCGCAATCGCCATAAGTCGCGGTGCAACTAAAGCCCGGCGTGTTATTGAGCAAAAGCGTCAAGCCGCGCCGGATGTCGGCATCGTCTTCGATGAGAGAGACGGATATCGGAGTCATGAATTAGGGTATTCTCCGAAAAATTTTTGCAACTACGAAAAGGTTGAATTGGCAATTGAGAATTAACAATTGGCAATTATGTATAAGCGATTAATGTCAATGTCTCAATACCCATTCGTGGGCAATGCGCTGGAAAATTGAATTATCGTCCCCTTGCCTTCCGGCGAGAGCACCGCTAAATCCGCTTGCAAAAGCTGCGCGCGGCGTTTCATATTTTCCAGGCCGGCGCCGTTGCCGTTACGCGGAGAGCCGTTGCCATAAGAAAGGCCGACGCCGTCATCGGCAAGCGACATCCGTAAAATACCATTCTGCGCGCTCACTTCCAGCACGACGTTCCGGCAGCGCGCGTGCTTCAGGGCGTTGTTCATGCCTTCCTTGAATAACAGCGTGAGATGGCGTTTCCATTCCATGCTGAGTTTGACGCGCGACAATTCTTCGGACAAGCCGTGCACTTGAAAATTCACCTCTGCCTCTTCAAAAAGGCTATTGCCAAATTCCTGCAGGTGCAAACATGTTTCGTACAATGAATCTTTTTCGGGATTCAACGCCCAAATGAAATCGCGGGCATCGAGAGAAAGATTTTGCGAGGCCTCCAATACTTTGTCAAGATGTTCCTGTTGCTCCGTTGCGAGACTGTGGGCGTTTCTTTTGAACAACTCGCTGAACAAACCGATCTTCGTAATCTTGTGGCCCATCTCGTCGTGGTAATCGCGCGCGATTTGTTCGCGCACTTTTTCGCGTTCGAACAGCCGGATGCGCTCCAGCTCCAAAGATTTTTTCACCTTCGCGCGCACGCGATATTGAAAAAACGCATACGCAGCAAGAAGGAGCACACCGAAGCTCGTGAGGTAAAACCAGGCAGTTTGCCAAAAGGGGGGCGCAATGAAAACTCGAATCGACGCTTCGTTCTCGCCCCAAACGCCGTCGCCATTGGTCGCCTTCACGCGAAACACGTACTCGCCGGGATCGACATTGGTAAAGCTCGCATAACGCCGCGCTCCACAATGAATCCAATCATTCTGCAAGCCTTCCAGTTTATAAGCATACTGAACGCCCGCAGCATTGGCATAATCGAGCGCGACAAATTCGAATGAAAAAAAGTTCTGATCGTAGCCCAATGTCATGCGTTCCAAGCTCGCCAGCGGCTTGGCGAAGCGCGTGGGTTGGTCGAAGGTTTTGAATTGTGTCAAAAACACCGGCGGAGAATATTCACGATCTTGAAGAGCGCGCGGCAAAAAACTGTTGAAGCCATTGACGCCGCCGAAGAATATTTCGCCGCTCCTTTTTTTGCAAATCGCGTTGCGATGGAACAGCTTGCTTTGCAGTCCGTCGGCAACGGTATAGTTTCGAAATTGTTGTCCACGAGGCCGGCGGGGGTCGAATCGCGACAGCCCGTTGTTGGTGCTGATCCAAAAGACGCCGTCATCATCTTGCACGAGGCCTTGAATCATGTTGCTCGGAAGTCCGGCATCGACGGTGTAATGCTCGAATGTGACGCGGTCATCGACGCCGCGTTGCATGCGGCAGAGGCCGCCGCTGTACGTGCCGAACCAAAGCCGCCCCTCACGATCTTCATAAATGTGATTCACGGTTTTGTTTGAGAAGCCGCTCGTATCGGCCGGATCGTAAGTAAAATTAATGAAACGCTGCGAGGCGTCATCAAATTGCGCTAGCCCGCCCAACGCCGTTCCCACCCACAACGTGCCGTTGCGGTCGACATAAATATGAAACAAGTCATTGGCGGGAAGGCTGTGAGGATCATTGAGATTTTGTTGGTAGCGCCGCGCGCGTCCGGTGCGAGGATCGAAATGGTTGAGTCCGTTGCCCGAAGTTGCAGCCCAAAGCTTGCCGCGACGATCACCGGTGATTGCGCTCAGATTGTTTCCACTGAGACTGGTGGAATCACCCGGAAGATGCCGATAATGCGTGAAGGTTTTGGTGGCGCGATCAAAACGATTGAGGCCGCTTCCCCACGTTGCGACCCAAAGCACCTCAGCCTCATCTTCATAAATTGACATGACGTGGTTTCCGCTCAAACTCTTCGGATTACTCGGATCGTGCTTGAAATGGGTGTAATGCGAACGCGTGTGATCGTAGGCAAAAAGCCCGTCCGAAGTTCCCAGCCAAAGCATCCCCGCACGATCTTCACAAAATGTCCAGACGTTGTTGTTCGTCAAACCGCGCATTTCCTCGGCGCGGTGATGGCGGAATTTTTTGACGGTACTTTTAAACAGTGCCGCATCTTCGGTGCTGACCCACACATTACCGGCGCGGTCATTAAGAATGTCGCTGAGGCGATGGAGCGCGAGATTGCGGCCACTTGTGATCTTCGTATCAATACGCCGCAAGCGTGAGCGCTCGGTATCAAACTCGTGCAAGCTGCCGTCTTTCGTGCCGATCAAAATTTTTCCGGAATCGCTCTTGCACAGTGCGGCAATATGATTCGAGCTGAGACTGGTCGAATCGGCCAGATCATGAAAATAATTCGTAAAAGTTTCGCGTTGCGTATCAAAAAGATTCAAGCCATTGACTGTGCCGATCCATAGTGTTGCGTTTTTTTCAGAAGGGTCCGGTAATATTGTACTGACCGAAAAATATGAGAGCGCGGCAGGTAAAAATGTTTGCCGCAATTGCGCATTGAGATGGCGCGCCGTTGCTGCATCAATGAGAAAAATTTGTATGCCCCAATCCTGTGGCCGATCCGGCGGCCGCGTATTCCAATGCTCGAACGAATGGCTGTCATCGGAAAGATAGCGCAACGTGTAAGAACCGGCCGGCAAAACCGCAGTCTCGATGAGCACACGATTTTTGAGTGCGCCACCGGCATGTCGCGTGTGATCAAAGCGCATTTGCCAAAACGGCGCAGCGTCTCCTGCGCGTTCCAGCCGTCCGCGATCGGCGAGCGGCTCATTGATTCCCTCACCCGTGGCGATGATCAAAACTTCCGCGCGCGAGTCGAGATTAAACGCGCTTTTGCGATTCTCGGAATCTTCAATCTTTAGCAACGAGGCGAGTGGCGCTCGTGTTTTTTGTAGGCTGTCGATGAACGTAAAAACCGAAGACAGATGGCGTTCATACTTTTTTAGATGATTCGGATGTTGCCAGGTGTATGTGATAAATCTCTCCGTCGAGTCCTCGAACTTGTGCAGCCCGGCATGCATCGTTCCCACCCAAAGCGTGCCGTTGTTATCGACGCACAACGAAGTGATCGTGTTGTCATTCAACCCGAAAGCAACGCCCGAGCGCCCGATGTAGCGCTTGAATGAATTCGTTTGCTGAGCGAGTCGGTTCAAACCGCCGCCGAACGTGCCTACCCAAATATTGCCGTGCCTGTCTTCGCAAACGGCGCTGACCACGTTGGCGCTCAAGCTGCTCGAATCAGCAGGGTCATTTTGAAATTGATGGAAGCGTTCCGCGGCGCGCTCTGCCGCGTTCATGCGGCAAAGTCCGTTTACGGTGCCGATCCACAACGTTCCATTTTTGTCTTCGCAAAGCGCGGTGATGGCATTGGCGGTGAGCGAGGTCGTATCGAACGGCTTGTGTTTGTAATGCGTGAAGCCATAGCCGTCATACATATCCAAGCCGTCAATCGTGCCAATCCAAATGAAGCCGTAGCGATCTTGCAAAAGCGCCCGGACATCGGCGGCAGAGAGGCCGTCTTCGATGCCAAGCTGCTCGAAAATCAAACGAGAGGTTTGCGCATGCAAAGATGACAGAAACAAAATTGTCAAGAGAACGATGAGCCACCAGCAAAGGTTGAATCGCCGTGATTCTCGTCCATTAGGCAGCGTCGTGCGAAGGGATTTCAAAAGCATTTTGTTCCGGGTTCGCTTTTTGGTTCTTTGCTCGTTGTTTTGGGTTTTGCCACAGCGTGCTCCTTTCCATGTAGATCAATAAAGACAATTTCAAAGAGGCGGATGTTGCAACAACCGCTTCACGAAAATCGCAGCAGAACCATCTAAGCTACGAGACGACATGATCGTTGCAACCTCGCTTTCAAGCAAAAAGTGGTTTCAGAAATTGGAGCAAATAAATTTAGCCTTTCACAAGTCCGAAAAATTTACGATATTGAAGACGGCAATTCATTTTGCAACTGATTACGGAAGTTTGGCAGACGCGATTATGGATCATGAGTTAAGCATCATCCAATCACCAGAAAGGAGCCTATCATGCCCAAAACCTGCAAACACCTCGCCACCAAGCTCATCCACGCCGGCGAGCCGGAGCCGCGCATCAACGGCGCGGTAGCCATGCCGATTTTTCAATCCGCCATGTTTGAATACGCCGGGGAGACGAGCTATCACGATCTCAAGTACATTCGCTTGAACAACACGCCGAATCACGTCGTACTGCATAAAAAATTGGCGGCGCTGGAAAATACCGAAGCCGCGCTCGTGACGGCCAGCGGCATGGCAGCGATTTCTACCGCTTTGCTCACGGTGCTCTCAGCCGGCGATCATTTGCTGGCGCAAGAAACGCTGTATGGCGGCACGCATGATTTCATCACCAAAGATTTTGCGACTTTCGGCATCTCGTTTGATTTCATCAACGCCGACGATCCGGATTCCTGGAAAAATAAACTGCGCCGTAATACCAAAGCGATTTATGTGGAGACGATGACCAACCCGCTGCTGCAAGTGGCCGATCTCAAAGCCGCGGCGCAATTTGCCAAAGCCAACAGCCTGGTTTCGTTGATTGACAATACCTTTGCGAGTCCGGTCAACTTCCGCCCGGCGGAATGGGGCTTCGATCTCTCGCTGCACAGTTGCACCAAATATCTCAACGGCCATTCCGATCTCGTCGCCGGCGCCGTCATCGGCCGCGCGGATTTGGTTCAAAAAATTACTTACAAATTAAACCATCTTGGCGGCTCACTTGATCCGCACGCCTGCTTTTTGCTGCATCGTGGCATGAAAACACTGGCGGTGCGCATGAGGCACCAAAACGAAAGCACGCTCAAAATCGCGCGCTTTTTAGAGCATCATCCGGCCATCGCCAAAGTCAATTATCCCGGCCTCGAAAGTCATCCGCGCCATCAACGCGCGCGCGAGCTGTTCGACGGCTTCAGCGGCATGTTGAGCTTCGAGATGAAAGGCGGCCTTGAGGCGGCGCAGCACTTCATGAAGAGCACGACGCTGCCGGTCATCGCGCCGAGCCTCGGCGGCATTGAGACGCTGCTCACTCGACCAGCCACGACCTCACACTCCGGCATGTCGCCCGAAGACCGGCGGAAAATAGGCATTACGGATGGCTTGATCCGCATGTCGGTCGGCATCGAAGCGACGGAGGATATTCTCGAAGATTTCGAACAAGCGTTCAAGCGGTTGGAGTGATGGCTTGATGGAGTATTGGATTGTTGGTTACTCCACGACGCGACTCATTGGTCCAATTATCCAATACTTCACTACATCGCTTTTTGGAACAGAAAAACTTCTTGACTAAGATGCGTTGAATATCTATATTGCTGTCTACATGAATTTATGCCCAGACAATATAGAACCTCAGGAGAGTTGCCCATGCTGGAGTTTCTTCAAAAAAACACAGTAACGGTTGCCGAGCTTCAAGCCCAAGCTGACAAAATCATCACAAAAACAAAACGCTCCGGTCAACCATTTTTGATTACCCAAAACGGCAAGCCTACGGCCCTGCTTTTGGATATAAAGGCCTTCTTTGAAGAGCTTGCTGCCGAGAATCTCGCCCGCTCAATTGCCATTGGAGAGGCTGATATTGCTGCCGGTAGAGTGCAAGATTTAGACGAAGTTTTGGAGGAGATTCGCAGTGAACGCAAAGTACAACGTTCGCGTCACCCTCGTCGCAAAGACTGATCTTAAGGGAATCTTGAACTACATTAGGGCTGGTCGTCCGGCAGCGGCAGATAGGTTCGAGCGTCGTTTTGCGGAAAGGATGAAATCGCTCCGGCATAGTCCTGAACGCTTTCCAAAAATTCGCGAGGAGTTTCATACCAAATTTATTTACCGGCATAATCTGGTAAATCCCTACCGCATCATCTTTCGTATTTTTGGCAACGAAGTCCTGATCGTTCGCATCATCCATCAAGCTCGGTTCTTCACTTTCGACATGCTATTTGGCCTTGATTAACTCATCCGGACGATTCGGCAAACCCGAATACGACCAGCTTTTTAAGAAAAGGATAAAATCTGTATGATTGAACCACCCGACCCGATTGCCAGGTTTGCGAAAATTTTTGAGCAGGCTAAAAAAGCCGTTCATCCTGAACCATCCGCTGTAATTCTCGCCACCGCCAGCACCGACGGCAAGCCTTCGGCACGCGTCGTTCTGCTGAAGGGATTTGACGAGCGGGGCTTTATTTTCTACACCAATTTGGAAAGCCGTAAAGGGAGAGAGTTGCGAGCCAATCCGCATGCCGCGCTCTGCTTTTACTGGCCGCCGCTCTACCAGCAAGTGCGCGTCGAGGGTCGCGTCGAACAAGTCTCCGACACTGAAGCAGATGCCTATTTCGCCACCCGGCCGCGCGGCTCGCAAATCGGCGCGTGGGCTTCAACGCAAAGCGCGTCGCTAACAAGCCGTGAACAGCTTCAAGCGGATTTCAAAGCGGTTGAAGAAAAATTTGCCGGTCGCGAGGTGTCGCGCCCACCGTTTTGGTCGGGCTTTCGGTTGATTCCTGAACGCATCGAATTTTGGGAGTCGCGCGAAAACCGTCTGCACGACCGCACGGTTTATTCACACCCAAATGGCGAATGGAGGATCGAAAAGTTGTATCCTTAAAAACTGGGGTGATGTTCCGCTATTTACAAACCTGCCGAAACACCCGCAAGAAATTTTCGCCCAAGATTTTGCGCACGTCGGCGCGGGAATAACCTTTTTTCAGCAGCGCTTCGGTCAAAAGCGGCAGCCGCGAAACCTCTCGCAAATCAATCGGCGCCACTTCAATGCCGTCAAAATCAGAGCCGATGGCGACGTGATCCACCCCCACCAATTTCGCGATATAATCGATATGGCGCACAATGTCATTTATCGTGGCCCGGCTCGTGTTCGTTAGAAAAAACGGATAAAAAGGAACGCCAATCACGCCGCCACTAGCGGCAATCTTGCGGATCTGATCATCATACAAATTGCGTGTATGCTCCACCAATGCCCGCGCGCCGGAATGGGTTGCAACAATTGGATGGCGCGTAACGGCAAGAATATCTTCGATCGCCTTGATGCCGGTGTGAGAGACGTCGATGATCATGCCGAGTGAATCCATCGTTTGAATCACCTGTTTGCCGAAATCATTGAGACCAACCGTCGCCGAGCGATTATCGCGCGCCGAAATCGCCCAATCCGTGCTGTTGTTCCAGGTGATAGTCAAATAACGCGCCCCACGCGCATGCAAGTCCTTCAATTTAATAAGAGAGTTTTCAATTATATGTCCGCCTTCGACGGCCAAAATGCCGGCAATCTTTCCCATGGCCTGGGCTTGATCGATTTCAGCAGCGTGTCGAACTTGCACAAGATCGTTCGGGTTGCGGACGATCTGACTATCCAAAGCGGCCACAAATTTCAGAGCCTGTTGATACGGATTAGCTGGGTAGCGGGTCGGGTTGATCCAAATGGAAAGCAGTTGCACATCCATGCCGCCGTCGCGAAAACGCGGAATATCGGAATGATTTACAGTATGGCGCGGGCCGAGCTGATAGCCGGTTTCGACCACTTTTTCGAGCACATCGTTGTGCAAATCGATGACCAGCGCGCGGCGATGGATGGTGTCCAAAATGAAATCAAGCCGCGTATCGCCGGTGAGATTTTGCACGAGTGAATCGGGTTCATACGCAAATTTGGAGACGATAAATTTGTGCTCTTGCTGAGCCGGTTTGGCCATGCTCTCGGCTTGAAGCGAGCGCTCGCCGCGAACGATATTTCCCAAGCCCGCGTCACCATTGGTGAGTTGCACCATTTTACCGGTAAATCGTGCGCCATTTATCATAATCGAATAAAACAAAATTCCCCGGCCGCCTTTGCCTCCCCATTGCACAGTATATTCACCGACGTTCAACATCGCGCTATTGGCATCAAGTTTTTGTCCCAAAACATTATATACCGCGATCTCGACCCGGCCTGCTCGTGCCGTGGAGAAACGCAATTGGGTCGGCGGATGAAACGGGTTGGGCGAATTCGGGAAGACGCGAAACGCCGATGGAATATTGGCAGGCGTTTCACGCACGGAAGTCAACACCAGGCTCCATTCACCGTTCTGGTCCGTATAAACACTGTCGCGATGGCTACTCTGCGTCGCAATAATCTTAACCAGCGCCGAATCCAACGGCGAACCGCTATAGCCATCTTTTACGCTGCCGGAAAGTCTAAAACTTTGCCCATAAAGCAAACCTGGCGGAAATCCCATCAGCAGGCTCACACCGAGCAGGACGATGCTACCCATTCCCTTCGCGAGAATGAATCGAAGGCTTTGTCGCCGTTTCCAAACCTGCATGACATTGACCTCTCCTTTCGCGAGCGAAATTCACGCTCTTTCTTACCTGACCAGTTGCTTGGCTAACTGCGTTTGTTCGACCGCTAATTCATCAACTCGCTCATTATAATGATCCCCGGCGTGGCCTTTGACTTTTGCCCACGTCACTTGATGAATTTGCAAGAGCCGGTCAATCTCCTGCCAATGCTCGAGATTCATCACCGGTTCGTATTTCACCCGGTTGCCTTTTCTCGAGGCGCGCTGCCAGCCGTTGCGTTTCCATTTATCCATCCATCCTTCTTTGAAACATTGCACGATATAAGCGCTGTCGGAATAAATCGTCACTTCGCACGGGTGTTTGAGCGCGCGCAAGGCTTCGATCGCTGCCGTCAGTTCCATGCGATTGTTGGTGGTTTGCGGATCGTAACCGCAGATTTCTTTTTCGTCGTCTCCGAAAATCAGAATCGCCGCCCAGCCGCCGGGCCCCGGATTGCCGGAGCAGGCGCCGTCGGTGTAAATCGTCACTTTCTCCATAAGCTACGCCCATTCGGTTATTGTCGCGTCATCGTCATTAATGTGGAATTTGGTCGTTTAATTTAAAACAAAAAACCGTGATTTCAAATTTTTATTTCATTACCACGCGCCGCGGCGCCGCTACTCTTTTCTTAGAAAATTGATCTTGATTTTCTGATTCATAAGCGTTAATTTGCATTACGCAAACATTACTCATTTTCCCGTAGCCCCGGCCCCTCGTGGGCCGCTATCGAAGTCGAAAAATTCCCTATTTTAAAAATGCCCCACAAGGGGGCAAGACTACATAGCAAAGGAGGAAAATCATGGCCGTGCGCAATGTGCAAAATTATATCGGCGGGCGTTTTGTGCCGTCTTCATCGCCGAAACAATTGGACGTTCACAATCCGGCAACCGGCGAGGTGATCGGCCGCGTTCCCCTCTCGACCGCAGCAGAAGTGAATGCCGCCGTGCAAGCGGCCAATCGGGCTTTCGACGGCTGGCGCCGCACGCCGCCGGTCAAGCGCGCGCAGCATTTGTACAAATTCAAATTTCTGCTCGAAGAACATTTTGAAGAATTGGCGAAAAGCATTACCACCGAGCACGGCAAAACCATCGACGAGTCGCGCGGCAGCTTGCGCCGCGGCATTGAATGCGTCGAAGTCGCCATTGGCATCCCGACATTGATGAAAGGCGAAGCGCTGGAAGACGCCGGCCCGAGCATCGACGTGATGGCGATGCGCCGGCCGCTGGGTGTTTTCGCCGCGATCACGCCGTTTAATTTTCCGGTGATGGTGCCGCTGTGGTTTTTGCCCTTTGCCGTGGCGACCGGTAATACGTTCGTGCTCAAGCCTTCAGAGCAAGTGCCGATGAGCATGCAGCGCGTGTTTGAATTGCTCGCACAATGCGAGTTTCCTCCCGGCGTCATCAATATGGTCAATGGTCAAAAGGAAGCGGTAGATGCGATTTTGACGCATCCGGATATTAAAGGCGTCTCGTTCGTTGGCTCCTCGCCGGTGGCAAAATATATTTATGAAACCGGCGCGCAAAACGGCAAGCGCGTGCAAGCGCTCGGCGGCGCCAAGAATTTTCTCGTCATTATGCCTGACGCCGATATGGAAAAATCCGTCGCCGCCGCGGTGGAATCCTGCTTTGGCTGCGCCGGCGAGCGCTGTCTGGCGGGCAGCGTCATCCTGGCCGTTGGCAAAGCGCACGACATGCTGCGCGAGCGCGTCGTGGAAGTGGCGAAACAGATTCATGTCGGCAACGGCCTCGATCCCAAAGTAACGATGGGGCCGGTGATTTCAGCGAAACACAAAGAGCGCGTGCTCAGTTACATTCAAAAGGGCATCGACGAAGGCGCGAAACTTTTGTTGGATGGACGAGAGATCGGCAAAAAAGACAATGGCTACTTTGTCGGACCGACCGTGTTCGCTGATGTCGATCCGTCGATGGTCGTCGCCCGCGAAGAAATTTTCGGCCCGGTGATTTGCATCAGCAAAGTGGACTCGCTCGAAGAAGCGACGCGCATCATCGAGGGCCATCCGCTTGGCAACACGACTTCGATCTTTACTTCGAGCGGCAAAGCGGCGCGTGATTTTCAATATAACGTGGCGGTGAGCATGGTCGGCATCAACGTCGGTGTTCCGGCGCCCATGGCGTATTTCGGCTTTGGCGGCGCGCGCGGCTCCTTCTTCGGCGACATCAAAGCACATGGCCAAGAGAGCTTGAATTTTTATACGGACAAACGGGTGATCATCAATCGGTGGTTCAGTTGAGAAGCAAAAGGCAAATGGCAAAGAGCAAAAGACAAGCGACAAGCCGCAAGCGCCAACCATCCGCGATACAAATGAAAAAGCGTTTGGCTGCTTCCGAAAAATTGGCACGTCGGATCGAACATTGGCGTAAACGTCTGGCGCCGCAATTTCCAGATATTGATCTTCACGATCTGGATTTGATCATCGCGTCATTGCTTAGAACGCCATTGCAACGTACAGAAATTATGTTCTTGAAGCGACGCGATGATGGTTTTTATGTCTTTTGATCAAAGTCTATTGATTGAACTGCACGAAGCATTGGCGCAGGCTGGTTTGCAAGTCATCTTAATCGGCAATGCGGCAGCGATCATACAAGGTGCGCCATTGTTGACCCGAGATATAGATTTCTTGGTGCGTGATCATCCTCAGCTTCAAAAAAAACTGCGCAAGTTTGCACAAATTTATGGCGTGAAACTTACTCGTCCTTATGAGCCCACATCAAAAATGATCCGCGCGGTTGGACGTCCCGTGGAAGTGGATTTTTTAGTAACGCTTGGAAGCGGCAAGAGCTTTGAATCAGTTCGTTCTCGCGCCATGGAATTCAAGATTGGGAAACGAACCGTGTTAGTTGCATCATTGGAAGATATTATTGCCGCCAAAGAAGCCGCTGGCCGTCCAAAGGATAAAGCCGCTTTGCCAATCTTGAAAGAGTCGTTACGAGTTAAGAATGGCTACGAGCAAGAAAAGCGCGTACCGAAAAAGAGGAAAGAAAAGTAAGAACGATGCCCACGAAAATCACCATCAACAATAACGGCAGCATTCGCGTTGAAGGCGAGTTTGAAATTTATGATGCCAACGGCAATAAATTCGATCTTGCCGGCCGCACCGCCATCTCGCTCTGCCGCTGCGGCCACAGCAACAAGAAGCCGTTTTGCGATAGCTCGCACAAAACAGTCGGCTTTCAGTCCGAAGTGACGGCTTATAAGCTTGATCCGCCAAAGCCAAAAGTTTAGAAAATCCATATTTTTTTGGAGTCAAAATATGACGACCACAATTAAAATCGAATTGCAACCCGATTTGCTCAGTTTCATTGAGCGTTATGCCAAGCAAATCAATCGCCGGCGCGATGAAATTATTGCCGATGCCATCAAGCTCTTGCGCAATGAATGGGAATTAGAACAAGGATATCTCGAAGATAATGAAGAGGCGCGCAATTTTGCGGAAACAGCTATCCCGCTTTTCTCTGAGGCGACAAATGAAGCATCCCAAACGCGGTGAAATTTGGTTGATTGACTTCAATCCAGCGCGTGGCAGCGAGCAATCAGGCCAACGTCCGGCAGTCGTTATTCAGAACGATGTCGGGAATCGAATAAGTCAGTCTCTCGATTGAGAATATTTTCCATGCATCTTGTCACTACATCCTCCCGCCAGCCCACTTTCATGGTTCGCGATGTTCCGATCTACGGCGACCTCATTCTCTCGCCGATGGCGGGATTTTCGGATTTGCCCTATCGTCTCATCGCGCGCGATTTTGGCTCGGCGATGGGCTACACGGAATTTGTGTCGGTGGACGGTCTCCTGCACGCCAATGAGAAAACCAAACGTTTGCTGGATTTTCATCCTTCGGAATATCCGATCACCTTTCAAGTGTTCGGCAGCAGCGAAGATAAAATTGTTGAAGCTTGTAAAATGATCGCATCATGGGGGCCGACG
>JBOHQZ010000002.1:0-33106 GCA_050732275.1 bacterium | reverse complement strand
AACACAAACCAGCCAACGGCTGGCCGAGCTTACCCTCAGAGCCCGGGGCCATTGGCTGGTTGAGGTAGGAGAGACGCCAATTATTATTGATTCCGCCGCTGCGGGATTTTCAAGCGTTGGCCGGAACGAAGCGCGTTGGGATCATCAATACCATTGTTTTTGAGCAAAACCGAGAGGCCAACACCATTGCGTTCAGCAATCGCACTCATCGTATCACCAGGACGCACGAGATAATCGGCCCATTCTACATTGCTTTGAAGTGCCCTATTGAAATTTTGCCCATCCGCGCCTTGCGTGCTTTCTTGCGGCAAGCGGTTGGCTCGTTCGATCTTGATTTCAAACCAGGGTTGTGAGTTCCATAGTAGAATCAACAGCACTACGAGAATAAGCAGCACAACAAACGAAAATCGTATATGACTGCCCAGGGCATAATTGAAATAAGACTCATCACTGTTTTGAGGCGGCGCATAACCGTTGCTGTAAGAATTCATATCTTGACCTCCATGGCTATGCCTTCATTCATTGCAATGCAAATGCCATCTTAAAAGCAAGCATTTCATCGCGATTAACTCTCTGTAAATCAGCGCTGTCCAAGATTTTGTCAAAAAGGTGACGCGGGAGAATTGAAGAAAATTCCCTCCAGAGGTTGGTGGGAAAGGCCTTCAGGTGAGCTCAAAATGAAGTTGGGGTATAAAGCAGGTTTATTGGGCAGCTAATTGACCGGCCGCTGAAACGAGCAAATTCGTTCGACGCAAGAGAAATCAGCGACCGGTCAATTAGCAAATGTGCGGCAAGCCGAATGTCTCACGCCGGCGCTTTCGCGGTTGCGCCACGGCGCTTGATGGCGAGCGTGATGCCACCGATGATGGCGCCAACAACTGTTGCAAACACGGTCCAAATCAAAGCATTGCGCACGGGGATGAGCAAATAGGCTTTAAGCGGTGTCATGCCTTCGCCGACCACGCCGCCTTGCGTGATGCTGAAGCGCGGCGCCGTCCAGCCGTTCATGTAAGCCAGCCAGTAGGTCGGCATGATCATCAAGCGGGTGTAGGCCGTGAAAATGGCGGTGGATTTGACGAGCTCGAGAAATGGCTTTGCCACCCCGCTGTTCGCAATTTGCACGGCGAAGTAAATCGGCGCGAGAAAATAAAGCCACGCCACGCCGAATATGTTGTTGACATTTTCCGAAGCGCCCATCTGCTCAAATACGATCCGCGCGACTACAAGAATCGCGGCGATGACGAGCGGCCATTTCATGTTGACCTTCGTCGATAGAAAGCTTGCCATTTTTTCCTCCGTTGGTTAAATGCGTGGTATAGTACTGTTGTGAAAATAACGTTTGTAGTTGCCTTCAGGCGTCGTACTCTCTGCGGGGCATGAGCCTGATGGGATACTACAATCGAAAGACTTCAAAACATACAGCGCATTTAGCAAAAAGTCAAGCGCCCAGTTGCAAAAAAAGTGGCAAAAAACTTGTTGCGTTTTTCGGATTCTAAAGTCATATTGAGTAGAAGAATCCGGAGAGCAAAATGCCAGACCACGACGAAGACAATTTTGAAGAAGATGATTGGAATCCCTTCGAGGAGGACCAGCCGCTCAAGGCCGGAGAAGGGGCGCTGACTCCGGCGCCGTGGCATTGCGCCGGCTGCGGGGAAGCGAATGAAACGCTGGTCGATCTTTCCAATGGCTATAATCAGGAGTACGTGGAAGATTGCGCCGTGTGCTGCCGTCCCAATCAGATCACGATCAATATCGATCCGGAGAGTTTGGTGATTGCGCTGCGGAATGAGCTGGAATATGAATAAGTCCAACGCTATCTTGCCTACCGCTTGCCGAGAGCGGGACAACCAAAAAACGAAATACATGCTCACGGAATTTGAACAGTTCACGGAAGGGAATACTAAAAATCTTTTACTTCCGTCTTTTGCCCTGCAGTGGCTTCATCTATTATCGTAGATATTGTTGCAACAATTTCAGCCATCTCGGCGGCGCCAAAAAGCTCGGCCCGAATGCGATCGCGTTCGTGGTCGATCTGTTCCGGCGTGGCGCCAAGCTGGCGGAGAATAAATTCGGTCATGGCCAATGCGACTTCGCCCTCGCCCGTCAAAACATGGTCGGCGCCGGCTTGGCGCAGCGCCGCTATTTCATGGAGGTAATTGGCGCGAACCAATACCGAAATCTTCGGGTTTAACTCTCGCGCCAGGCGAATAATCTCGGCGGTCGCGCGCGCGCCGGCGGCGCTTAAAATCAAACTGCCGGCGGTTTCGATGCCCGCGCTTTTCAGCGTTTCGTGGTGGCTGGCGTCGCCATAAACCGCAGTCAAACTCTCCGCGCGCAGCCGGCGCACAGTTTCAAGATTCAATTCGATAATCACCGGCTCGATCTCGCTGGCGCGCAGCAGGCGCGTGACGGTTTTTCCCACCGGGCCGTAGCCGACGATGATGGCGCGGGGTTGCGTATCCAACTTTAATTCAATTTCCTGAGATGAAGCCGTTGCGGATTGAAGCCGGGACTGGCTTCGCGCGTTGAGCCAACGCCAAAGCCGAGGACGTTGCATCGCCCACCTTTCGAGCGGATCGATGAGCCGATAAAACAAAGGATTCAGCGTAATGGAAACAATGGCCGCGGCGACGATGGTGTTGACGGCGGCATTCGAGAGCACGCCGAGATCTTTGCCAAGCGTCGCGAGGATGAAAGAAAATTCGCCGATCTGCGCCAAGGCCACGGCGACGGCCAGGGCAATTTTGACGGGATAGCCGAGCATGAGAATGATGCTCAGCGCGGCGAGAGGCTTGCCGAGCAAAATAATGGCGAGCGTCGCGGCCACCATTCCAGGCGCTTCCAGCAAATGATGCGGGTTGAACAGCATGCCGACGGAGACGAAGAAGAGAACGGCAAAAGCATCGCGCATCGGCAGCGCTTCCGAGGCGGCGCGCAGGCTGAAATCCGACCGTCCCACCACCATGCCGGCGAGAAACGCGCCGAGCGCCATGGAAGCGCCAAACAGCTTGGCCGAGCCCACTGCGATGCCCAAGGCCACGACCAGCACGGTGAGCGTGAAAAGCTCTCGCGAGCGCGTTGCCGCCACGTAACCGAGCAGCTTGGGAATGATACGTCCGCCGACGAGAAACGTGAATGCCATCAGTGCGCCGAGCTTGATGATGGAAAGGCCGAGGGCGAGGGGCAGGTTACCCGAACCGGTTTGATTCGCGCTGAAAATCGCCGGCATGAGCACCAACACCAAGACCGTAAAAATATCCTCAACGACCAGCCAGCCTATCGCGATGTGGCCGGTGGGCGTGTGCAGATCGTTGTTGTCTGTCAACACCCGCGTCAGCACCACGGTGCTCGCGACGGAAATAGCGAGGCCGAAGATAATTCCGGCTGCGGCGCTCCAACCGAATGCCTGAGTCACCCAAACGCCTAAAATAGTGGCCACGAGGCTCTGGCCGACGGCGCCGGGAATGGCAATGCGGCGCACCGCAAGCAGCTCATCGAGGTGAAATTGCAGCCCGACGCCGAACATCAGAAGAATAACGCCGACCTCGGCCAATTGATTCGCTATCTCGAGATTGGCGACGAAGCCTGGCGTATTCGGCCCGACGACGAACCCACCGAGAAGATAACCGACGATGGGCGACAATCCCAAGCGCTGTGTGATATAACCGAGAATCAGCGCCGCTGCCAAGCCGCCCGTCAACGTCAAGATCAAATCAACATTGTGCATTGCTTTTTAAAAATTAAAACTCAACCGGATGTTCGTATGAGTTATAGCAATCTCCAAGAAAAGCAAGAGGTGAGGAGTAGCGGCGCCATCACGTGAATGAGCGTAACGAGAATAAGAAGAGAGTTGACGATATTCTTTCTCCGGCCAAACATGGAGATGTCGATCTTTTGGAGTTGGCTGGCTTGCGCATCGACGCTCGTCATGACGCTGACGGCTTCCAGTTTTTGGGCAACCTCGGGAGACAGGTTGACGCGCAGGCCGGTGTGCATCAACCCGCTGATTTCTTCACCGCATTTTTGTTCGATGCAATAGGCCGTGAAAATGGTCGGCGCCAGCAATTTCCCCACCACGCTCGCCGAATTCATGATGAAAACGGGAAATAACGCGCCGAGAAAAATAATGCCGGCAATTTTATTGTCGATGGCAAATCCGAGCAGCGTGATATCGGCCAACACAAAAACCGTCACCAGTTGCGCCAGCGAGGTGACGCCATGGCGAAAGGTTTCCATCGCCTGCTCGTATTGCATGATCAGGAATTCGGAGTTGATTTTTTCGGGGTCTGGTGGCATAAGTTTTCTATACGATTGCTTCAGTCCGAATAACATACTAACAAAGACTTCGGAATTTTGCAAGGAGATTATTTTCGGTTCGCGCGCGATGGGAAACAACAAGAAATGTTTTGCCACATCGTGGCACAACATTCATGTTGCAAAGCCAATGTCCAGCGGGGATCAGGCAAAGAATTTCAACAAATGCGCGGCCACGTCATTGCTTGCTTCGGCCGGAAGCCAATGGCCGCAATCCGGAAAATGATGAACTTGTTGCGCGCCGAAGCGCTCGGCGTAACGTGAGGGAATGTAGGTATCGCAATCTCCCCATAGCACGCAAGTGGGAATGTTTTTGGTCAATGCGAGTAATTCGTCCTCCCAGCCGGCGAAGAGTTGCGGTGTGCTGGCGCGGTAAAGTCGCACGATCATTTTTTTCATCGGGCCACTCAGCAAGGCGTAGGTGTTGCGGATATGCTCTGCGGTCAGCTTGCGGGCGCTCCGCCGCATCTCCAGTTTGAAGATTAGCCAATTCATCAAGATCATGCTAAGCTCATCCACCAACGGCGTGCGCCACACTTGTCCCCCAAAATGCCAGCGATAATCCGAAAAAAACATCGCATTGCTGATGGCAATCCGCTTGACTTTGTTGGGATGCTTAATGGCCCACGACAGGCCGAATGAAGTGCCAAGGTCATGCGTGGCGAGATTAAGCGGCTCCTGAATACCGATGGCCGTAATCAATCCGTCGATAAAATCGGCCATGCTTTGTAGAGAGTAATCAAAATCTGCCGGAGCGCATGAGCGACCAAAGCCGGGCAAGTCCGGCGCCAGACAGCGAAAATTTTTGCTGAGAGGTGCAATGACGCCCTTCCACAAATCTGCGGAATCCGGATTGCCGTGCAAAAACAAAGTCGGTGGCCCAGAACCTTCGTCAACAAGATGGACTTTAACATTTCGGACGGTGAGGGGCATAACGCTCATCCTTTGTTTGACTGTGGTTCCAAAGCCATGACAAACGCCGCAGTGTCTTCGTACATGCGTACTTTGGCGATCTTGCCGTCGCGCACGACAAATAAACACGCCCAATCATTTCCAAAGAAACGATTGGTGGCTTTCATGCGATCTTCATTATGACCAAAGGCTACGACTTTATCGCCTTCGGCTACGTAATCGCGCGGCTCGAATTTCAAAAACTCAATCGTGGCATCGAGCGCAATAAAGAATTGCATCACTTGCTCGCGCCCACGCCGGCTACCGGAAAACGCGACGCGATCGGGCGGACCCGGGATAAACCATTCCACGTCATCGGTCAAGCTGTTAAGAATAGCCGGTATATCGCCGCGCACGAAAGCGGCGAGAACGTCCTTGACGATTCTGGTATTTTCTTGCGTGTTCATAAGGCCTCACTTTTTTTAATGTAGTTTTTGTAGTCCCCGCCCCTTGTGGGCGGCTATTTATGCTCAAACTCCCTGGGTTAACAGTGACCCACAAGGGGTCAAGGCTACTATTCTTCCGACGTTGCCGACCAGCGCAAAATCTGCGCTTCCATTTCTTCCAGCGAAGCAAATCGCGACGGCTCATAGCAGCCCAAAGGTTGCACGGCGGTGCGCGTGCAACAACGACTGCAAAAAGTGCACGGATTCTCCGGCACATTGCGACCCTGCTGAAATATTTGCAGCAGATTCGGGTTGGCCAACAATGGCCGCGCAATGGCAATCAAGTCGCATTTGCCTTCGCGCAACGTAGCGTCGATAAGATCGCGCTGCTGAAAACCGCCATTGGCGATGATGGGAATTTTGACGGCTTGTTTGAATTGTTGGGCAAAACCGGCGTTGACGCCGGGCTCGAATTTCCAGCCCATGCCGAAAATCGCGCGCGCCATGAACAGCGGCAAGAGATTAAAAATTGCCGCGCGCAAATTGGCTTTGAAGCTCAGATGCCGCGTCGCATTTGCAAACAGCTTGAAGCCGTCGACCGGGTAAGTGCCGGTATTGCCTTTGGGATTGGGAAAGCCGAAGCCGCTGTCAATGTGCAAATAATCGACGCCCAATTTTTCCAGATCTTTGCCGTATTGCAGCGTCTCGGCCAAATCATTGCCGATGAGATAATGCCGCAGCGGAAAGACGAGCGGCCATCTGATATTGAAGGGAAGATAGTTGAAATCCTTGGCGGATAAACGAACGCCCAAAAGAAAATCGGCGCCGATTTTTTTGCGCACCGCCGTAATGATGTCGCGCAAAAGACGAAAACGCTTATCGACTGAGCCGCCGTAAGCGTCTTTCCGGCGATTGGTGGCAGGATTTAAAAACTGCTGAATGAGATAACCCTTCGACGCCGTAATTTCCAAGCCGTCGCAGCCGGCCTCGCGCACGCGCCGCCTCGACAAAGTTCTGCACTTCTTGCTCAATTTCTTCCACCGACATCGGCAGCGTGCGGCTACGGTAACCGTAAACGAGATCGACGCCCGACGAGGCCGATTTGGCGTCGGCTTCTTCCGAAAACAAGCTCATGTGCGTGTGCCCGCCGGGATCGCCGATTTGCATAATGTAGCGACAGTCGAGCTTTTGCACGGCGCGGACGCCGTCGCGCAATGGTTTGATATATTTGTCATCGCTAATCGCCGGGTATTCCAATGGCGACAAGCGGCGCTTGTTGATGCCGATGGTGGCGGAAATAATTCCGGCCACGCCGCCTTCGGCAAAACGTTTCTCGAAATTTTTCCAAGCTGGCGTGACGGTGCCGTCGTAATACGAAGTTCTTCCGCCTATCGAAGATCTTAGAACCCTGTTTTTGAAGGTAACATTTTTAATGGTAAACGGCTCAAAGATCATCAGCGGCTCCTTGTTGGCTCAATTAAAATAGGCAGTCATGCTTCACGCTTTCGAGAATTATTTTAGGATAATACGTTTCGTCATCATAATCGGATTGCTCGAGACGGGCAAGTTTATCGGTTACACCGGTGGATCAACCGGCGTCGGAATCTCATACCAAATTTCGATTTCATAGCCGTCCGGGTCGGTGGCAAATAAATAAGGCTCGCCGGGGACAAATTCACCGTGGCTCAAAATTTTTCCGCCGGCGCGCTCCACTTCGCGAATGCCAGCGTCGATGTCTGCCGGAGCAGTGAGCCGGAAGCCGAAGTGCGCAATGCCGCCGGACTTGCCCGTCCGTGCAGACTTTTTCTCTTCGAACACGAGCACGTCACGGCTGCCGGGTGTTTGCGCTTGAATGAAACCCTCGCCGCGATAGACTTCCACCGCACCGAAGACTTGCTGATAAAACCGGAACGAGCGCTCCATGTCGCGGACAGCGAGAGCAAGGTGAGTCAGGCCGTAGGTTTTGATCATTTTGATTTTTGCACTTTGGCTGTATTATGATTTTATCCGCTTGATTGGCTAAATCCGCTTACTAATTTTTGTAAGCGGATTCAGCAGATTGAGCTGATCAAGCCTCCGCTTCCACCAATTCTTCTCTCCGCCGCACGGTTGCAGTCACAGTCTCGCGCGGTTGGCGAAACTCTTTCGAGAAATACGAATAAATCGCCGGAATCACATACAGCGTCAAGCCGCTGGCGAAGATCATTCCGCCCACGACGGCGATACCCATCGACACGCGGCTTTCGGCGCCGGTGCCCAAGCCGAGGGCAATCGGCAGGATGCCGAGGATCGTCGATAAACTCGTCATCAGGATCGGCCGGAAACGCGCGGCTGCCGCGCTTTGCACGGCTTCGATCGCCGAGAGTCCGGTCTCTTTGCGCTGGTTCGCAAATTCCACGATCAAGATGCCGTTCTTCGTCACCAAGCCGATGAGCATGATCATGCCGATCTGGCTGAAGATGTTAACGGTTTGATTGAAATACCACAGCGAGAGCAGTGCGCCGGCAACGGCGAGCGGCACCGTGAACATGATGATCAACGGATCACGAAAACTTTCGAATTGCGCCGCCAGGATGAGATACGTCAGCACCAGCGCCAAAATGAAAACAAAAATCAAGCTCGACGAGCTTTCGGCGAAATCACGCGCCGCGCCGGAGAGTGTGGTGCTGAAAGATTCATCCAAAACTTTCGCCGCAATTTCATCCATGGCTTTGATGCCGTCGCCCAAGGTGTAGCCGGGCGCGAGTCCGGCGGAAACCGTGGCCGCAATATAACGATTGAAACGAAAAAGCTGCGGCGGGTTGGATTGCTCGGAAGTTCTGATGACGTTGTCGAGCTGAATCAATTCGCCGTTGCGATTGCGCACGTAGATCGAAGTGAGATCCAAGGGCTCGTCGCGGTTTTGCCGCGTGAGCTGGCCGAGGACTTGATACTGCTTGCCGTCTTTGATGAAATAGCCGTAGCGCGAGCCGCTCAAAGTTAGTTGCAAAGTCTGCGCGATATCGCTCACGGAAACACCCAGCGAACGGGCGCGCTCGCGGTCAATCTGAATCACCAGTTCCGGCTTGTTGAATTTCAAATTCAGATCCGTCGCGCTGAAAGCCGGGTGATTGTTCGCTTCTTCCATAAACTTCGGCAACACTTCTTTGAGTTTCGCAAAGTTCGGCGCTTGAATCACGTACTGCACCGGCAAGCCGAAGCGCGAACTGCCACCACCCACGCTGATGGTTTGCTCCTGCGTGACGATGGTGCGCGCGTCATTTAAGCTTCTCACGGAACGTGACATCGCATCGGCGATCTCCTCCTGCGTGCGGTCGCGCTGCTCCGGCGGAACCAGGATCACCGTGGTATTGCCGGCATTGGCGCCGCCCGCCCATCCCGAGGTGTTGGCAGTTACGCTTTCCGATTCCGGTACTTTCTCTCTTACGAGGTCGATCAGCCTATCCATGTATTGATCCATGCGCTCGAACGACGTGCCCTCCGGCGCCGTGGAAATCAAGCGAAACCGGCTGCGATCTTCCATGGGCGAAAGCTCCTGCGGCAGCACGGCGAGGAGGAGCCACATCAGCCCGGCGGAAAAAAGTATGGCAACGATACCGAGCCAGCGCAGGCGCATGAATGAAGCGAGAGAATTTTCATAACCGCTGATCAACTTGATGAAGAACGGCTCGGTTTTGCGGTAAAACCAACTATGTTGCGCATGGGCTTTGATCATGCGGCTGCTCAACATCGGCGTGAGTGTGAGCGCGATCAAAGCCGAGATCGCCACCGAGCCGCCGATGACGACGCCAAATTCTTTGAAGAGCCGGCCGGTGAGCCCCTCCAAAAAGATGATGGGCATGAACACCGCGATGAGCGCGATCGTGGTCGAGATGACGGCAAAATAAACTTCTTTCGAGCCTTTGAGGGCGGCCTCGATCGGACTCATGCCGTCTTCGATTTTCGCATAAATATTTTCCAGCACCACGATGGCGTCATCGACGACCATGCCGATGGCCAGCACCAACCCCAGCAACGTCAGCACGTTGATGGAGAAGCCCGCGAGATACATGATGAAGAACGTACCGATCAGCGAGATCGGAATGGCGAACACCGGAATGAGCGTGGTGCGCCAGTCGCGCAAGAAGAGAAAGATGATCAACACCACCAGCCCGAAGGCGGTGAGGATGGTTTCCTGCACTTCGGAGATGGATTTGCGGATGTATTGCGTGGTGTCCCATCCGATGCTCAGCACGACGTCGTCGCCCAAATCTTTTTTAATCTCGTCGAGGCGGCGAAAGAACTCATCGGAAATCGCAATGTGATTGGAGCCGGGTTGCGGCACCACGGCGACCGCGACGCGCGGCCCTGCCAAGCCTTTCGAGACTTGCCGCAGATTTTCCGGCGCCAGCTCCGCATAGCCGATGTCGCTGAAGCGCACCAAACGCCCGTCCTGCTCGCGGATAATGAGATTGTTAAATTCCTCCGCTTTTTCCAGACGGCTGAGCGTGCGCACGGTTAATTCGACGTCGTTGCCTTCGATGCGGCCGGAGGGCAGCTCGAGGTTCTCGGCGTTGAGCGCGCTGCGCACATCCAGCGCCGTGACTTGATATGCGGCGAGCTTGTTCGGATCCATCCACAGGCGCATCGAGTAGCGCTTTTCACCGAAGATGCGCACCTCGGCCACGCCGGGAATGGTTTGCAAGCGCTCTTTAAAAGTTTTATCGGCGAGATCGGTCAACTGCAACAAATTGCGCGTGTTGCTGCTGATGTTGATCACGACAATGGGAAAAGCGTCGGCATCGGCTTTGGAAACCCGGGGCGGATCGGCGTCCGGCGGCAAACTCCCGACGGCGCCGGCAACTTTGTCGCGCACGTCATTGGCGGCGGTTTCCAAATCAACCGACAAATCGAATTCAATCGTGATGCTGCTGCGGCCTTCGCGGCTGGTGGAATTGATGGTGCGAATGCCGGGCACGGCGCTGATGTCTTCCTCGAGAATCGCAGTGATTTGCGATTCGATCACGTCGGAATTCGCGCCGGGGTACGAAGTCTCGACGGTGATGACGGCAGGATCGACGTTCGGATATTCACGCACGCCGAGGTACGTAAATCCGATAACGCCGAACAGAATGATGATGATCGACAGCACCCAAGTCAACACCGGGCGCTGAATGCAAGTTGCGGAAAGGCTCATGAGGTTCTCGCTATGGCTAATGCTAAAAGTGAATAAAACAACATTTTTGTTATACGCTAAACAACGCCAGCCAATTCTTTTGACCCAGCCAACTCGTACACCATCTGCATGGGTTGAGTGACACGGCGTGACGCATCCAAAATTTCCATGGAGACGAGGTTGCCGGCAGCGTCATAATCCAAAATAACACCGGGTTTTTCTTCATCGCTTTCGGCGACTGCCGATTCATTGAAAACGATCGTGAGTGAATCCGTTTTCGGGTCATAAGTCACACGCATTTTTTACCTCCAATACTTGTCAATTTTGCTGGTCCGATAGACTGTCACGACCTCAGCCGGATCGCGGTCGACATCAACAAACACACGGATTAGGTACATTTTCGGAGGAATAGCCGAGGCCATCCGAGATTGATAAACACAACGCCCAGCGCGTACTTCCTCGCTTTGCTCCGGCGCTGCCAAAACAAATTGAACTTCGTGCTCGGTTATCGCGCGCCGCTGCATTTCACCACGGGCATGATCCGTGAGTTCATAATGTTGTAAACTAGGACATGACATGTTGGCAAATGTTCAGCTTCAAGTTCATCATCGCAGCAGACGCCTGTCAATGGTGTAACGCTCGATGTGCAAAATGGTAACACGCTTCATATCCGGATGCAACGGGTTGATCAAAATATTAAACTCCTGCGTAACGACCGCCGAAGGGACGCGCAGCAAGAGCGATTCATTTTTTGCGGCCCAGTTTGTTCCTAAATCCGCTAAACGGGAAGGGGCGGGATACTCGCGCCAATTGTTGGGCAAATCCGACATGGCGATTTCAACCGGAACGATTTTATCCGGTATGTGGAAGGTGGCCACGCTCAAAGGCGCTGGCACAATCGATAACGGCGTATGCACGAGATACTCAATGGTCGCTAAGGCGCGGCTCTCGGCGGTGTAAATCATGCTCGTGCCTTTATGATTCCACCGGCCACCGTAAATTCTGGCACCGCTTCCTGATAAATCATTGATGTAGCGTGTCTTGGCGAGGCGATAAACTTTCATCAGGAAAACACACCGTGCTCGATTCGTCCAAGCTCATCCAAAACCATATCGGTTCCAAACTTTGAATTCAGCAAGCTCATCGGGGTTTTGTTGTTGAGCGCTTTGTTGGGATGATTCATCCAGGCCAGAAACCGGTCTCTGCTTGCAAATACCTTGGAACCTTTGGCGGCGACTTCGGCGATTTGCAATATTTGCTCTGAAACCATGCGGCTCAAAGGCTCATCCGGTGTATACCTTTGTATGGTTCGCTCGGTTACCGGCAGCAGTTGCGCCATTTGATTGACTGAAAAAGAAAAGTATTCAGCCAAATGGAGAAGCGCATCTTTGGTAACCCCCTGATTGCTCAAATCAACCAAGTCCATGCGGCTTTGGAGATTTTTGCGGAGGACTTTCTTCCCGCCTAAAACTTTTGCCATCGCGGATAATTCCATGCTCATTTCTCCGGATATTTTTACACACGACATTTTTCTAAAATATAACGACAAATTTCATATTTGTCAAGCATGTTTCAACATTATTTCTCTGTCGAAGAGCCGGTCGTTGCGTGCGATACATGATCATTCAATTACCGGCAGTCCTAAACTCTTTCGCCATTCATTCAAAATAGATCGCCACTTCTTGGCGCGATCGAGCGTCGGGATGATTTCGCCCTCCGGCATTAAATATTTCAAATCGTCCGGGCGATTTTTCGCGGCCCATTTTTTGAATTCATCGAAACGATCCGCCGTCTTGCCAGCACTGAAAACGAGAATGCCAGTGATCTTTTCGTCCGCATCAAAGTAATATGTAAGATTGACCGGTGCCGGCCCGCGCTCGACGAGGCGATAAAAGTCGTTGATCTCCATCAAACGAATGGTGACTTGGTTGCTGTCAACTTTGTAGCTCTCCACCTGCGAGCTGCCTTTGAAATATTCATCCCAATCCGACCACGGGCCTTTGCCGGCGGGTTTGATGGGAATGCCGGAGCCTTCTTTTTTCTCATACCAACGCGCCGCGCCTTTCGCCAACAAAGCTTGCACCCGCGCCGTATCATGTTCGGAGTTGGCTTGACGATAGGCTTTTACTTTTTTGATGAGAGGAGGGTCTTCGTTTTTTTCCTGCGGCAAATTTGCAGATAAGGTTGCGCGCGTCAATGCCTGGCCACGCAAAACAACCGTCGCGATGGCATCATAAGCTTCTACCGTTTCAAGCGGATTCTTTTTTAGCAAAAGCAGATTCGCGATCTTGCCGGGCTGAATCGTGCCGTACGAATTTTCCAAATGAAAGGCTTTGGCATTGTTGATCGTCGCCGCTTGCAAAACTTGGTGAAGCGCCACTCCTGATTCGGCTAAATGCTTCAGTTCCAGATAGCCGTTATATCCGGGCGGATTGCCATACGTCGGCGAGGACGGCGTGTCACTTCCCAAGAGCAGATTGGCGCCGTGCTGCGCCAGATACTGCACGACTTGCCGGCAACGATTCACCATAAAATCAAAACGCCGGTAGATGATCGCCTCTTCAAGGCCGTCAAAATCTTTCTGCAGTTCACGAGCGAACCAGCGGCCTTCTTCTGATTTATACCAATCGATCAGAGCCGCGGGCACGGTCGCCTGAAGATTGGGATCATTAAGAAAATCGGGATCGAACATCGCCCGCAAGCCAGCCATCACTTGTGTGGTTGCCATGAATCCGATCTTCTTGGCAACGATTTCATCCAGCACTTGCCGAATTGGCAGGGGAATTTTTTCTTCATCATCATATTCGCCCCAATTCCATAAGCCGTGAGCGACGACATCAACGCCAGCTTGCATGGCGAATTGATGTGCTTGATTAGAATTGGCGTGCATGATCACCGGCAGGTTTTGGCGATGACTGGCAGCAATAATGTCTGCGGCCATCTCCTTTGTCAAAGTTGGCAGCTTGCCTCGAAAAGGGCCAAAACCAGGCTCGAAATGGGTTTTGACACAGACGCCGCCGGCATCCTTAACGCGCTTGACGGCGGCAGCAGGGGAATGGTCTTCCGGCTTGAATTTGGCCGGTATTTGATCCGCTTGTCGAGCATCGTAAATAAAATTCGGAAAGATATCGAAACGCGCCTCCGGCGGGAAATAATTCATTGGATAGCCGTTGGCGAGAACCAGCGCGCAATCGCAGTCATAAATATCCGGATGCACTTCAGTTTGTTTGATCCGGTTAATGAAAGCTCGGTCGATCACATTGAGATCAAGTAACGTCGTGAATCCGAAATAGAGATAACTTCTGGGCAGTTGCTTTTTGTATGCTTCGGCGATTTCAGGCATTTTCTCTTGATGCATCGGGAGCATGCCAGGTATTTCCCCGAGATGAACGTGGAAATCGATCAAGCCTGGTATCACGAAGAGGCTATCGCCGTTGATGAGTTCATGATTTTTCAAAGAAGCCGCGGGTTTCTCCGCGCCAACTGATACGATGCGATCACCCGTTATGACGACAGTGCCATTCTTTAAAGCTCCGGCGCGCTCCGGAGAAATGACCGTCACGTTTCTGATGATGAGTCCCTCAGAAGGTTTTCCTATGACTTGATTAGCTTGCGCTTGTAATGTCGAAGTATGAAAACACATCAGAGCACTTACAAGCGTAAAAACGATTGTGGTTTTTGTGATATTCATGATTTGAATCAGTATTGCCGCGAGCCAGCTAACAGCCGTGTCAAATATACCTTGCGCTCATTACCGTTCGTGGCTACCTTGAGCCTTTGCTAACATCGTCAAGAATCCGAGAATAAGCTTCGAGCCGAACGGAAAAAATAGCAAGACGATCACTAACACAAAACTCAATGGAAATAACCACTAAACTTTCGGCGTTCGCAAAAATGCCAACATAAACAAAATGCCCAAAATTAGGTCGATGGCCGCAAATCCGATGACGATAGCGACAACGCGCTGCTGAGAATATAAAAACAATATCGCAATTACATAGCTCAATTTTTCAACAACGGCAGGCAGCATCATTAGGCGAAAGCGACTGGGATTGCTGGCGATAACCAAAAAGGCAATTTGCCAGGCCAGCGTGACGCCCGTGAAGCCGTAATAGTATTCGGGATGCGTGATGGCCGGCGGATAGTCACGGGCGATCTGGGCTTCGGAAAAATACAGCGGCGCGACGGCGAGAATGCCGTAAATGCCGGCAATGAGAAAAACCCATTTGGCAAATTTCATGGTCTTCTCCGTTTGCTGAGCCACTGTTGTTCGGTGGCGTAATATGCCCACCAAATTATCAGGAATTGAAATGGTATTCTCACCAGCAAATACGCCGGGCCGCTTTCGTGGCCGCCAAAATCAATGCGATTGATCGCCGAATAGATGTTGGCGGGCAAAATGCCGATGAGCATCAGAATGATACAAAAACCTGTTATTCTCCTCAAGCGAGGAATCCACACGCCGATAGCGCCGAGTAGCTCAAATACACCTGTCACAAGAATAATTTCAACACGATTTGGAACAAACGCCGGCAACATGGCCGCCATCTCTTCCGTTTTTATGAAATGGCCGATGGCCGTGAAAATGAAGAAGAGCGAGAGTCCAACCCTGGCGCGTGTGGCTGGCGCAATTTTCCAACCAGCGCGCCAGCGTTCCGCCAGGGTGAGCAGCGCATACGGAACGGTGAGAAGCAGCAATAGAAAAAGCAGCGTCATCGGTTGACTCCTTCACGCCTGGCTATTTCAATGCTCGACACGAGATCTTAACTCATTTTGTTGCGCTATAGCAATGGGTTCTTTAAAGCGAAATCTTGGCAGAAAAAGCAAAGAAAATTTAGCTCACGGAAATGGAACAGGTCACGGAAGTAAACATTTTGATATTTTGCTGATTATATTTCCGTGAGCCGTTCCAATTCCGTGAGCAATTAATTCTTCGCTGGTTCCGGCTCACTCGGATTTGGCTTGCTAAATGCCACAGTAGGCGAGTGGAGAAAAGAGTGTTCGCACTGCCTCATACCGCCGTCCTCGGCATCTCCAAACGCGGCAGCGCCGCTTCAATCTGCGCGCGATGCGGCTCCAACCAGGGCGGGAGAATCAATTGCTCGCCCAAGCGTTCCATGTTTTCGTCGCGATCAAAACCAGGGCCATCGGTGGCCAATTCAAAAAGCACTTCGCCAGGCTCGCGAAAATAGACCGACTTGAACCAGAAGCGATCGATTTGCTCGGTGGGGAAGAGGCCGTCGTTGAAAAGAATCTCGCGCATCACCATTTCCTCCTCGGAATCTTTCATGCGCCACGCCACGTGATGCACCGCACCGGTACCCCAGCGGCCGCGATTTTCTTGCGGCAGCTCTTTCACTTCGATGAATTTGCCGGAGCCGCCACCATCAACGCTATAGCGCGACCAGCCATTCTCGGTTCCGAGCAGCGAAAATCCCATGCACTCGGTGAGCACTTCGGCAGTAGGAGGGAGGCGGCGTGCCCAAAGCCGCACGGTGTGCATGCCGCGCAATTGATGGTCCAGCGGAACGGCGCTTTTTTCCCACGGTACAAATTCGCGTGAATCATTCGTTTCCACCAATGCCAGTTGCAAGCCGTGCGGATCTTTGAAGGGCAGCGTCGTTTCGTCGAAGCGCGTTTCAACCGCGCCGTATTTCACGCCCATCTTGTCGAAACGCTCGCGCCAATATTTCAAGCTCCCTTGCGGAACGGCAAAAGGAACTTCCACGACCAGGCCGGTTCCCAATCGCCCAGGCCCCGTGCTCGGCCAGGGAAAGAACGTGAGATCGGTTCCAGGCGTGCCGGCGCCGTCGGCATAAAACAAGTGATAGGTATCGGGAACATCTTGATTGACGCTTTTTTTCACCAAGCGCATGCCCATCACGACGGTGTAAAAATTCAGATTCTCCTGCGCCTCGCCGGCGATGGCGGTGAGATGATGAATGCCGTGAACGGAGTTTTTCATTTAATTGCACTCCTAAAATATTTTCGTTAATGAATCAATCAACTCTTCGCGCCAGGCGACGTCGCAACGCGACGATGGCGATATAAATGAGAAATTCCAGCGAAGTATTATCATCGCTGGCGTGACGCAGCTTATCGAAGTTCAAGTAGCATCGTCCATGAAGTATCCGAAGTTCCTACCCGTCGAAAACCTAACTTCTTGTAAAGCCGGTGTGATTGATTTTCCGGTTCGACACTCAAACTTATTTGTGCGATTGCGGAACGCAGCGCTTGTTCCAATAGCGCAGTGAGCAAGGTCGTGCCAATGCCGCGTTGGCGCATTCCTTGGCGAACCGCGATGCCAAGTTCCGGCGTGTCTGCATCAACAAAACCGTAGGAGTGATTCTCCGCCGTCCAGAAGCGATACCATGCTGCGCCGATTGGCGTGCCGTCTTCCCACTCTGCAACAACCGCGGTGTCGCCTTTTCTTCCCCAGCCGTTCAAGAGTTTGGCCAGCTCAGGCTCAGCCAAAATTTTTTCAAGCGGAGGTCGCGGTTGATGCGGACGCCAGCAGACCGCTTCATAGAGCATCTCTCGGAGAAACGGAACGTCGGCTTGCGTAGCCAAACGAATTTTCCAGATGGGTTGCGGCATAGCAGAATCATCCTGCAAAAACATTCAGAGGACAGAAATATGGAGGGCAGAAAAATGATTCCGCACCGTGAAATGTTTGTGGCCTACTGCATTCCGTTTTCGTGAACTTCTCTGTAACATGTCAAACGCTATTTTTCTGCCATGGCTTTTCTTCAAGCTACTGACTTGCTTCGAGATTCAAATTTCCATCAATGAATTTCAGATTGAATTTGAATCGGTCGATCCGCCAACTGCCGCCGGTTTTGGTCAGATGAAAGTTGTAACTGCCGGCAAAAGTTCGTGTGTTCCGGTTGGTTGGGTTCGGCAGATAATGGAGAGCAATGCCGTAGCAAAACACCTCGGCTGCGTTATTTTGGAGATTGACAACATAATTGCCGGCCTGGTGATGAACCGCTTTGAGAGCTTTTAAGCCGTTATCCCAGCCCTCGACGATTTGTTCCGCCGTCATCGTCACCGGTTCGCCGCCGGTCACCGACGTCATGTCGAACAGCACGTCATTCGTGAAACACGCTTTCACCTTCGCCCAATCGCGATTGTCCGTGCTGATGAAAAGCTGATTCATGACGTCGATGATGGCGTCTTTTTCAAGCAAAATTTTTATTGGTCATTCATATCACGCCTACGGCGTTTTGATGGTTTAATATGGATTCTGCTATAAACATTGCACGCCTACGGCGTTGGAAGCATATCGCACAAACCACGTAGTGGTGAGATGTTTATAGAAACGTCCATCCTAAAAAATGATGCTAACCCCATCGGGGGTGGCATGTTGATTCTAATAAAACCAGATCACAATCTAGCAAAAAAATTCCTACGCAAATCGGATTCACTTGCCTATTGCAGACGGGTCGTCTGCGTTATGGGCGATGGCCTTCAGGCAAAATCAGCTCATTGGCTTTGCTGGCAGCGACTTCGGGCGGTGTGCCGGAGTCCCAGCGCGGCGGCGGAAATTTGCCGTTAGAATACAACGACTCCATCGGTTGCCAAACGCTATCGACTCGATCCGTGAACAGATCGCCGATCAACAAGTCAGTGACCGTGCCGCGGAGGTGAGGATAGTTGCGCACGAATTGGCCGAAGCTGAAGCCGTCGTAATATTCGCACACGAGGCGGCGCATGCGGTCAACGCCCTCGTTGAAAAGCGCACCCCATTTGCCGAGTTGAGCGGCGGATAGATCTCCGCGCTGAAATCCTTCGACGATGGCATCAGCCGCCATCTCGCCGGAGCGCAGAGCCAGCAGCACGCCCGAGGAATACAGCGGATCGAGAAAGCCGAACGCATCGCCGATGGTGACCCAACCATCGCCGGCGGCTTGCGTCGCGCGATAGGAATAATCTTTGGTGGCAAAGTAGCCGGTGATGCGCTTGCCGGAAGACACGCGTTCTTTCACGGCAGGGCAGCGCTCGACTTCTTCAATATAAGTTTGCTCGTGGCTCTTTCGCCCCTTGAAGAGATAATCGAACGGCGCGACCACGCCGACGCTGACGCGGTCGTCGTGCAGCGGAATGTACCAAAACCATCCCTGCCGATTCGCGGTTTGCAACACCATCGTTGCGCCTTCGTCGCGGCCTTTGTCGCGATAAGCGCCTTGCCAATATGTCCAAATCGCGCCTTTGTTGAGCACCGGATCCCAAATGCGCAGCTTGAATTTGTTTTGCAACAATCCGCTCTGGCCGCTGGCATCAACGACGACTCGAGCAGGCACTTCGCGCTGCGTGCCGTCTTCCAACTGAATTTTTACGCCCACGGCGCGTTGGTTATCAAACAAAACGTCGCGCACGCGCACGCCTTCATGGGCTTCCACGCCGTGCTCGCGCGCGTTGTTGAGCATCATCAAATCGAACTCGCTGCGCGCGACCTGCCAGGTTTGCGAGCATTCATGCGGCTTGTTGTCCCAAAAATAAAACGGCGCCGAGAGCTTGCCGCTGGCGTTGACGAACTGCACGCTGTATTTTTTCACAAAGTGGCTCTTCTGCATTTTCTCGAGCATGCCGAGCCGCTTGAGCACCCAATATGTTTCAGGAATCAGCGACTCGCCAATGTGAAAACGCGGAAAAAACTCGCGCTCGAAAAGCTGGACTTTGTAACCATGTTGGGCAATAAGGGCGGACACAGTGGAACCGGCGGGTCCACCGCCGATGACAACGACATCTGGATTGCTGGTGAGATTGATGAGGGACATTCTTGCCGGATTCCTTCAGTTAGTTCATAGCTGTCATTTTACGAACAACAAAATTGCGACGAAATGATCGAGTACAGCTTTGCTCGAACACCGCATTCAAGCTGCCGAGGCGTAAGCAGGCGTTTGATAGATAACCGGACGGTATCTTGGTTTGGGAATGGGTTTGCTTTCGGATCGGGCTGCTTCTAACCAAGCCTTTTTGGCAATCTCAACTTGCTTGAGCGCTTCTGATGGCGTTTTGCCGAACGCGGAGCAAGCTTCCAAATCAGGAATATCGGCGATATAACCGCCGTCTTCTGCACTGTAAAAGATATTGATGTGGTAGTCTTTCATGGCTCGTCTTTCAGTTGAAGATTATAGCGTTCTACGATTTGAAAAAATTGGCGGACTTGATAAGGTTTTGCTTTTCCGTTTACATTCTGCAGATTCACCAGTTCACGCACGTTGGAATGCACGAAGATATGGTGACTACCGCTGACTCGCGACAAGCGAAACCCAAAAGATTCAACCAACGTCACCATATCGTTAAATCTGACGTTTTTGGAACTCGAAAGTATTTTTTCAAGTAGCTTGCGCTTTTTCATAGATCTGCGCCAAATAGAGCTTGTTTACTTTGTTGCATTATCCTCATTCCTTTTTCAGCAAGATTCTTATTGGGACTCATCATTTTTTTGTAATTGGACAATGCTAAAAAATTATATAACGATGTAAGTCGATCAGCATGTTTTTTTGAATAATCGCTCAACATCTCTCTGAAACCAAACTGACTGATAGACTCTTCAAGATTTTCCAAATCATCAATAGTCATTACGATTGGCGGAGTTACTTGAAGCTCATTTTTTAAGTAATAATTGTTATCAGGTGTTTTTGCATAGTCTTTAAAAAAGTCTTCGAATTCCGAAACGAAAAAGTTACCAAAGACCGGTGCGGCTAAATTGGAATCGTATACAAGAAGAACGGGGAATATCTTGTTGACGTCTTTAAATTCATTTTGCGGACCAAGCCATTTTTTAGAGACAAGTAGTTCAATTATACGAACAAGTTGACCGATGCCTATGGTTTCTGCCTCGTCATTAATACCTTTCATAGCACTATATTTTTTGCGAATGTGCTGAATGGTAAGTTCAGGGTTGTCAAATAGCATTTTCTCTTCACTTAGCAAACCCCCTTTCATTTCGAAGACGACAATTTCATTACCATCGTTTAGACAAGCATCTATTTGTAATTTGCCTTTTGCGGAATAAGGGACATCAATGTCACAAGATAAACGTTTAGCAAGAATTGAAGAAGTATCAGGAAACATTCTTTTGAGGATGGCACATGCATAGTCTTCAAAAGCCTTGCCGAAATAGCTTATTAGTTCCTTTCCTCTATTTGTTGAGTTATCTTTCCCCAACAAATGAAACAAAGGCCCTAAATAAGATTTCTCACAAAAGAAAATTGGGTCGAGAATAATTGCACGTTGATCATTTGTGCGCAAGATCGGTCGATTCCTCAATGGGCGATATCTATACACCGGAGCTTCATCAATGTCGCTTATTGTCTCATTTAGTGGGCCCCAAAGTTGTTGTTTTAGCCCATCTGGTCCGTCCAGCGATTGAGATTCTATATCTAAAAACTGTTTGATGGTGTTTCCAAATCTCGGCGAGTTAATAACTTCTTGATAATTGAAAATACCTGTGCCCCTTGCAGGATCGATGAAATTAGCCGCAAATGCGGCTAAACAAATATAATACTCATCGATGGATATATGCGTAACTTTTTTGAACTCTTCATCGAAAGATGAGTAGTGTTTGGGAAGACAATCTTTAATGATACTTGAACCTCTACCAAAGGTTCTGGCGAAGTCAGGAGCTGATGAAGTGGCTTCAACACTTTTATAAATGATTCCAAGTGAATCTTTGCGTTTATCTTCGAGATCGTCTTCATTAACTGGAAAGTTCTTGAATACTCTTTGTGCCCAAACCTCGCTTGCCAAAAGCAAGGTTTTTAGAAATTTTCGGCGAACCTCAAGGTCTTCAAAAGTATTGCCGTCGTTAGGCAGGTCTTGGCACAACAACAGAGACCAGCGAAGCACTTCAAGTAGTTGAGCTCTAAAAAGTATTGTGATGTTTCCACTCTTTTTGATGCTATAGTTTATTACTTTTTCTTTCTCAGTTTCAGTCAATGCCTGCGACAAATAAAAGAACTGCTTGAAGATGTGAGGTAAATCGGCAATGTCATCAACTGTTTCTAAAGGCAATGTTTTGGGTAATGAAAGTTTTTCTCGAATAATTTTGTCTATATCGCTCGAACTAGAAATAATCAAATTCAGACGGGAGCACCATAGAATCACATCTGTTCGACTTAACCCACTAAGCAGCTCTTTAAAGGCCTTGAAACTGTATTCGACATCAGGAAAGAGCTCGGAAACCTTCAAAAACGGTCCAGTTTCTTTTGAATTCTTTTTCATGGTTTTTTGTACACGATTTATTTTAGCGACGACTTTTAGTCAAATAAAGCAGTTGATGAATTATTTTCATTCGTATTGTGAGCGCGAAATCTCAACTGATTACCTCCATTCTTCAACTTTCAACAAATACGACGGATGCTTGAGTCCCGTCGGCGGATAATATTCGTCATGCGTGTATTGAAATCCAAGCTTTTCTAAAAGTAGTCGCGACGCTTCATTTTTCGGATTATGGCCGGCGAAAAGGGCTTTGGCTTTTAGCTCATCGAACGAATATTTGATGACCGCTCGCGCTGCTTTCGGCAGCGTAGCTGCAGCGCCAGTGGGCCGAGCGAATGTGAAAGCCAATTTCGTAAATGCCTTTTGATAAATCGTACGGCCGCAATCCGCAGCAGCCAATATGCGCATCCGTTTCGCGGAGAAATATCGGCCAGTATTGCACACCGTATTCTCGCTCGGTGGCTATTTCTTTTGTAAGACGTTCCTGAACCTGATTCGTTGTGAGCTGGCCGCGCGCATCGATCAACTTTGTTACCTCGTAGTCGCCCCACAAGCCGAGAGCGAGAGGGAGATCATCGTCCCGCCAGCGCCGGAAGCCCAAACGGGTGGTGATGAGGAAATATCTATCCGAATCATTCATGAATTGAATGCCGTGATCTCAACAATCACGCTGATAGAAATGACACACGAACTACTTCTGCTCATATTTCTTGATGACCAGATATTTCAAGATCGTGTCGCCCGCATTGCGGATGCCGTGCTCAACGTTCGAGGGGCAATAAAAGCTAGTGTAGGGGCCGGTGACTTTGGTCTTGCCGTCGAGATAGAACTCCGCTCTTCCCTCGAGCACGAAGAAAAATTCATCCTCGGGATGCCGATGTGGTGGGTGTGTGGCCTCGTGCGGTTTCACCACGCTCATTTTCAGCGTCCGGCCATCCAGGAAGTCTTTATCGACGAACCAATACTGGTAGCCGACTTTTGTCGACTCAGCCTTCGCGAGCGAAAACTCGTTGACGCAATTTTCAATTGTGAACTTCCGCTCTTTCGTGTCTTCCTGATTCTGCTGTTGAGATAGTGGGGTATGTGACAAGAGGAAAAGCAAAAGAAATAGGGCGCTTTTCATTCTCGGCTCTCATTGAAAGAATGAGCATCCAAAACTTTTCTGCGCGGGATTACTTATCTTGCAGGACACGGATGACAGTGTATGTTCGTTTCGGGTGGGAATGTGAGTCATTGCGAGGCGCTTTTTGTCCCGCTTTTCGGGACTCCGTAAAGCGGAGCCGAAGCAATCTCTCTGATCTAAAGAGATTGCTTCGCTGAGAAACGCTCGCAATGACCTTACAGACCTACCAGCAACAAGATACATCCATGCCGTCTGTGCTCTTTACTGACAAAAGCTAACAGCGCTACTCTTCACTCTTCTCATCGGTTTTCTTGGCCTCGACGACGCCTTGTATCGAAACGCTGCGCTGCGGCGATTCAGCGTCATTGGAAAAAACATAAACCGTTTTCGAGACTTTGCCCATGTTGGAGCCGGTGTTGTAGGTAACTTCGATCTGCCCGTCTTTTTGGGGCGGAATGATCTTCGAGCTTTCCGCCGCCGTGCAACCGCAGGAAGTTTTCACCTGCGTGATCTTGAGCGTGTCGGTCCCGACATTCTTGAATTTGAAGAGATGCTTCACTGCTGTGTTTTGTGCCGCCGTGCCGAAGTCATGACTCGTCTCGACAAATTGAATTTTGGGACCTTTCACGACTTTGGTGCTGTCTTGGGCAAAGGCAAAATTGCAAGACAACGCGATGAAAGAAACCAATCCGAGGCTGAAAATACGTTTGAGTGACATGGTACGATCTCCCAGTTAGGTTAAAGTTGAGTTTCAATGTTGAAAGCTGAAAGAATATGATTGGCGAAATCATCATCCCAGTGGGCTTTGACTTTGCCGTCTTGCAGCCAGTAAATGCGCGGCGGACTGGCGCCGATCAGGTTGAAAAAATCATCCGCGGCAATGAGGTGATATGGATAATTTGTATGTGTTTTCTCCGCAAATGCGGAAACCGCCGCCTCATTTTCGCTGAACATCAGCACGTAAATCGGCGGAAAGTTCGTGCTTTTCGCCGCCAGCGCACCAAGCTCGCGCGCGGCTTCCTGACAATGCTCGCACTCGGCGTTGAACACGGCCACGAGCTTGTCGCCGCTGGCCAAGTCGACTCGACTAGCTTTTTCGAACTGCGTATATTTCGCAAAAGTTTCATCATAATTGCGGCGCACCGGCGCGAGTAAGAACACGGCGGCCAGACTCGCGACCGCCAAAATAGTGGGGAGGAGCACGTGCCGTTTTTCCTCATGCGTTATTTTAAACAACCACAAGCTCAGGCCGAGAAGAACGACATTCTTCGCCAACGATTCTGCCGAGGACATGGGAAGCAGCTCGCCAAAACAGCCGCAGTCCTTTGTCTGTTCTCCGAAAGTCATTTGGTAGCCTTGCAGCAGGGTGAATGCGACCAACGTGACGATCGCGAGCGGCAGGATGATTCGTTTCAGATAAAACGGAAAAAACAAAGCCGCGCCGAGAAATAACTCGAAAGCAATCATCAACCGCGCCGGATAAGCCGCCTGCTCTCGCGTTGCGGTGAGGCCTTGCTCGACGATGGCGATTTCAAACAGGCCGACGCCGAGCAATTTGGAAATGGCGGAGAAGATGAAAACCCCTCCCAGCAACAAACGCAGCGCGAGTTTTATTCTTTCAGCATTCATACGTCTTTTCTACATGCGATGCCTTTGCAAGACCCAAGCCACACAGGCTGAAACCAACAGAAAAAATTATCCGCCGAACTTCACCGAAGCCACCGAGTGTCGCCGAATAAAACTATTTCGGCGAATCTCGGTGTATTCGGCGCTCATCGGCGGGAGACTTTTTTTGCTTTTTCGGGCCAGACTTTGTTTTTAAGGGGACTGCCTTAGCCCCTTTCTATAAAAGACCACGCTGAAGATTTGTTTTACCTTGTCATCGATAAAATCCACTTTAACTTTGGCTCTATTGCACGCTTTGATCACGCGTGGTATGCCGCTGCCGCGGCCCGTATAGCTGAACTCCGCGTCCTTTTCCAGAAACGAAAGGCTGGTCGGATTGCGCTCCACGTGAACGCCGAATTTGATGTTTTCCTCGGTGATCGTATTGGGCAAATTGCCGGGGCTGTGAATCTCCAACCGATCCTCGAACAGGTAAATTTGTATGGGCGCGCTGATGCAGTAGTTGCGATGGACGATGGCGTTGGCGATGGCTTCTGCAAAGGCCTCCTCAGGTATCTCAAGAACGCCTGGCGCATTGAAGTTCTTCGTGGTTTGTATTCGCCGCAGGTTTCTTTTAATAAAAATCTTTCCTTCTTTGAATTGCTCGATTAATTTTCCGTGAAGGTCTTGCTTGTCGATAAATTCTCCAACGGATATGTCATTTCCCGCGAAATGAGTGGCTTTAATCACGAATTGCGGCCGCAATCTTTCCGGATTTTTTCCAAACAACAAAAGGCCGGCGAGAGTTAGTTTGCCGTTCTTCAAAATTTTTAGAGCGGTGAGCAACTGCTTCAGAGAAATAGTCAGTCTTTCGAGCTCTTCTTCACAATAGTTCTCGTAGCGAAGCCGGAAAAAATCTTTATCAAGGCTGGCAATTGTAGCTTCAGTCTCCAATTCATCAGCAAAGTGCAGTTCCGAATGTGTAGAATCTTCACCGCGATTCAATATGTCGAGCAATTCAGTACAATCCATTGCCGATAGCAATTTTATTGTGAAATTCATTGAGCCGCAAAACGGAACAAGCGCTCAGGTATGCTCACGGAAAGGAACGGCTCACGGAATTGAAATCAAAAATGCTTTTTTCCGTGAGATGTTCCTTTTCCGTGAGCTACATTTTACTGCGTCTCCGCCGGTTGCACCGCCATGCCGGGCCGCAGTTGCAAAATGCCGGAGGTGATCAGCGTATCGCCGGCTTGCACGCCCTGGGTGACTTCCACAAATTCGTCGGTACGGCTGCCGATTTCCACGCTCTGCGACTCGGCTTTGCCGTTTTTATACACAAAAACCCGCTGCCCTTTCAGCTCAGGAATGAGCGCATACGAGGGGATCGTCAAGGTTTCCTTTTCTTTCAAAACGATTTCGACGTTGGCAAAAGCGCCGGGAATCAATACGCCGTTGGGGTTCGGGCTGAGCGCGCGGATGTGCAGCGTGCGCGTGGTGGGATCGATCTTCGCTTCCACGGCGTAAACGGTGCCGGCAAATTTTCGCGCCACGCCTTCCACGGTGAAGCTGATGCGATCTCCCTTGCGAATCAGGCTGGCGTATTTTTCCGGCACGGTGAAATCGACCTTGACGGAGTTGTAGTCTTGCAGCGTCGTAATCCGCGTCGCCGGCGAAATGTAGCTGCCCTCGCTTACATAGCGCAGACCGATAACGCCGTCAAACGGTGCACGAATCTCGGTTTTGCCGATTTGCGCTTGAATGATTTGGATATCGGCCTTCACAATATTCAATTCATTCACCGCGACGTCATACTCTTCCTGGCTGCTCAATTTTCTCTCGAACAATTGGCGCTTGCGTTCCGCTTCTTGCTCGGCGAGGGCTTGCCGATACCGCGCCCGCGCGAACTGCGCCTGCGGCTCGGCGTCATTGATCTTCAGCAACGGGTCGCCTTTTTTAATGCGAGCGCCCTCCTTGAAATAAATCTTTTCCACCTTGCCGGAAATTTCGCTGCGAACCTCGATTTCTTCATTCGACAAAATCGAGCCGACCGTCAACACTTTGTCGCCCATTTTTTCGGATTGAATGACTTGCATGCGCACGGACATGCGCTGGTCGCGCGAGGCGCCGGCCGTGGCGTTGTTTTTATTCGAATTCGAATCTCCACGTAAAAATCCAACTTTCGGCAGTGCGAGCGCGGCAAGTACGATGACCGCGCCGACGATTAGCCAAACACGCTTTGCTTTAACACTCATGCTGTTGTCTCCAAGCTCGGAAAATTTTCTTCGTCACAATTTTTTTAGCAGTTCCTGCCAACGGCTCCAGGCTTGATCGCGGGCTTGTTTATTCGCTGCCACAGCGTCCGGCTCTTCGCCGGCGCGCATGAAGCCGTGCCCCGCACCATCATAAGTTATCGGCTCGAAAGTTTTAGCCGCCGTTTTCATGAACTCGGCGGATTGAGGAATGGTGGCGTTGACGCGGGCATCGTTGCCGCCGTAAAAGCCATAAATCGGACATTTGATTTTGGCGAAATCATCTTTGCTCTCCGGGCCGGTGCCATAGAACACGAACGCCGCTTTGAGGTCCGGTCGGCTGGTGGCAAATCGAAACGACTGCCGGCCGCCCCAGCAGAACCCCGCGACCGCTACTTTGCCGTTGCTCGCCGGCAGTTTTGCGACGTAATCTGCTACCGCATTCAAATCGGCCGTCACTTGATCCGGCGGCAAACTTGAGATGGCTTCGCGCGCGGCATCCCCACTGGGAAAATCGCTGGTCTTGCCGCCGTTTGGGGCCGTGCCGGAGAGCAAATCCGGAGCGATGGCGATGAAGCCGGCCTCCGCCAACTGATCGGCGACGCTGCGCACCCAATCGGTCAGGCCGCGATTTTCGTGAATGACCACCACCGCCAGCGTTTTGTTTTTGACTTCCGGAAATACCAAAAAAGCATGCACCGTGCGCTCGCCGTGCTTGACCGCCACCCATTCCTGATGGCGCGATGATTTTTCCAAACGCTGTTTCGCAAAATCCTGGGCGGAACCATTGGCCAGCGCCAACGCCGCAATGAGTGCAAATGTCATGCGCATACACCTGCTCCTTTCGAGATATTTATTAAGACCCCACTCGTGGAATTCGCGTTGCATCGTCATTATTTTAATATAATCAAATTTTTCCTTTTGTCTACAAAAATTTTTTCAGAGCGCGATCGAGAGTGCGTTGTCAGTTTGTGAGAAACTTTGAGATGATACCCACAAAGCTCCGGCGAGGATAGCTTTGCCGAGGCGAATTGCAAGCCCTTTGGCGAGGAAGAGCCTTTGGTAAACAAAGAAGGGGGAGTTGACACCGGCGCCATGGTCTTGCGCCGGCTGCGGGGAAGTGAATAAAACGCCGGCCGATTTGCCCACCGGTTGCAATACTACGGTTTGTCAGCCGCCGGCTCAGCGAACACAACTTCCGCTTCCATAAATTCAATCGACGTGACGGCTTCAGGTGCGATCAAAACGGATTTGCCGTTTTCGTCAACCGTCATAATCAGTTCATTGCCGATGGCAATCTCCGGATGTTTGACAACGTTTTTTTCTCCATTCTCTAAGTGAAACACAAATGGCTTGAATGGACGCCGGCGAACGACTTTACGGATTTCGTCAACATTCATTTGCGCCTCCATAAAACGATTAACCGCTTTGAGAAATGTATGCTTTAGAAAAATATAAGAAAACTTGCGCAAAAAGCAAGTTGATTCGTCTAAAAAACTTTTGATCGTTAGTAGCGAGGGTTGCACACGAACTCGACAAACTTTGCCAAAGACAAGATAAAAGGAACGAAACGCCACTTGTTCTTGAAAATTAAACAAGTGGCGTTTTGTTTATGACAAGTGGATGACAGATTACTCACTATCTTTCATCGCGGCTGACATCACCGCAACTGCCTTGCCGGGCATGATCGTCGAAACCTTATGCTTTGCCAGCGTTTCGTTGAGCTTCGGCACGGCGCCGTCAACGAAGCCGTTGAACTCCGTCATCTTCTCCGAGAACTCGGCTTGCAGCTCTTTGAAATATTCCTGCTGATAAATCGTCGGCGCGGCGTTGGTGCGGTCGATGCCGCCGAGCAAACTACCGAGGCGCTCGACCAGTTGCGGACCGAGCATGTAGCTGGGCACATCGGCTGGACGCGCCAATTTCTTCGAAAGCGCGTCAACTTGTTGGAGGTTGTCCGTCATCGCCTTTTTCAATTCTTCCGGCGTATCGGGCATGGCTTCTTTGGTTCGCTTCTGAATTGCCTCCAATTGCTCTTTCGTGCCATCCAGCCACTTCAACGCTTCGTTCACCGAGGTCTGCATGTCGCGCAGCGCCAAGGTGTGAGTTGATTGCATTTGCAAGTCGGCGAGTGGAACGTTCAACAGCGGATCGAGCCGCACTTCCACCGGCTTCTCTAGCGTCTTGTCGCCGGCGATCAATTTGACCGTGTATTTTCCAGGTAAAACCTGCGGGCCGCGGCCGCCGCCGAAAAATTGCGCGGCTTCGCGTTCCTCTTCCGTCGGTTGGCGTCGCGGTTTCGCCGGATCGTGGCGCAAATCCCAAGCGGTGCGATTCAATCCTTTGTCCTTGGGAATCTCTAACACCTCGCGAATAATTTTGCCGCCGGCGTCGAGCACTTGCATCTTCACCGTCGTCTTGTCATCCGGTTTGTCTTTCAGATAATACGTCACCACGGCGCCGTACTGAGTATTCGGTCCGACAAAAAGGTGATTGCCGCTGCCAAAGCCGCCAAAACCGCCGGCCGTAGCGTAACGCAGCGCCGGGCGAATGTCGAATATGTGCATGGCAAGATTCGTCAGCTCCGGCGTCATTTGCTGGATCGGCGTGGCGTCGTCGAAAATATAAATGCTGCGGCCATGCGTCGCGAGAATAAGATCGTTCTCACGCGGATGAACGAGGATTTCATGCACTGCCACCGTCGGCAGGTTTTTCAGATTCAACGGAATCCAATTTGAACCGCCGGTGTACGAAGCAAACACACCCAGCTCGGTGCCGGCATAAATCAAATTGGTGTTCTTCGGATCTTCGCGCACGACGTGCACGTACGCTTTTTCCGGAAGGTTGCCGGAGATATTTTTCCAAATTTTGCCGCCGTCCGCAGTTTTAAAAATATGCGGGCGAAAATCATCGAACATGTGACGATCGAACGAAGCATACGCAACCTCCGCGCTCGTCCGCGACGGCTCAACGTGCGAGACCGGCGAAAATTGCGGTAAGCCGGCAACATTTTTTGTGAGGTTCGCCCACGTCTTGCCGCCGTCCGCGGTCATTTGCAGATTGCCGTCATCCGTGCCCACCCAAATCACACCAGCTTTGATTGGAGATTCCGCGAGGCTGATGATGGTGCAGTGATATTCCGCCGTCGTGTTTTCCGTCCACACCAGGCCGCCAGCATCCTTCTGCTTCGCCGGATCGTTGGTGGTGAGATCGGGGCTGATCACATTCCAGGTTTTGCCGAAGTCCGTTGATTTGAGCACGTACTGCGAACCGCAATAAACCGTGTTCACGTCGAACGGCGAGAGCACGAGCGGCGTATTCCAGTTGAAACGATATTTCAGCTCGCCAACCGGGCCGCCGTCATTGCGCCGCGGCTGAATAACGGCGACTTGCTGCTCCGCCAGGCGCATGTCCGTGCGAACAACATTGCCGCCTTGCGACTCGGTGAGATAGAGATCGGGATTGTCCAAATGAATGATCGCAAAATATCCGTCACCGCCGCTGACGGTGCGCCAATGTGCGTTGAGAATGCCGCCTTCGCGCACGCGGCTTGGGCCCGTCCACGTCCCGTTGTCTTGCAAACCGCCGCTGAGGTAATAGAAAGGGAGGCGATTGTCCGCAAAAAGCTGATAGAACTGTCCGAGCGGAATATTGTTGACCACTTCCCAGTTTTCACCACGATCATACGAGACCGCGATGCCGCCATCCTGCCCCTGCCATAGGCGATCCGGATTTGGGGGATCAATCCACAGCGCGTGATAATCGCCGTGCGTGCGATTGGAGATGCGGCGAAAAGTTTTACCGCCGTCGATGGAAACCGACAGACGAGAGGCGACGGCGTACACGCGGTTTTCATCCGTCGGGTCGACGCGCAGATCGGTGTAATAAAAACCGCGTGAGACGATGCGGCTGCTCTCTTTCGAAACCATCTTGAACGTCGCACCGCGATTTTCGGAGCGATACAGCGCGCCTTCTTTCGATTCCACCATGACATAGACGATGTTCGGATTGCTCGGCGCGACTTTGACACCGATGCGACCGAGCAGTTTCGGCAAACCGTTGGTGAGCTTTGCCCAAGTGCGGCCGCCATCGACGGATTTGAACACACCGCCGTTCTCACTGCCGCTCGTGTGCGTCCACAGCTTGCGCTCGAAATGCCACATCGCTGCGTAGAGAATATTCGGATTCGACGGGTCGATGTCGAGATCGGCGACGCCATGCTTGTTGTCGATGTACAGCGTCTTCTGCCAGGTTTTGCCGGCATCGCTCGACATGAACACGCCGCGCTCTTCATTTGAGCCGTATGCGTGGCCGAGCGCGCCGACGTAAACCATGTTCGGATTGAGCGGGTTGATGACGATGCGGGAAATGCGCTCGCTGTCTTTGAGGCCGAGATGCTGCCAGGCCTTGCCGCCGTCGGTGGATTTATAAACGCCGTCGCCGAACGACACGCTGTTGCGCGTGTTGGACTCGCCGGTGCCGACATAGATGACATCCGGATTGTTCGGCTCCAGCGCGATGTCGCCGATGGAGATGGTGTTTTGGCGCTCGAAAATCGGCGTCCAATTCATGCCGCCGTTGGTGGTTTTCCACAAACCGCCGGAAGCAGTGGCAACATAAACGACGTTCGGATTACCGGGAACGCCTTCGACATCAGTGGTGCGGCCGCCCATGTTCGCCGGGCCGATGCTGCGCCATTCGAGACGGCCGAACACGGCAGTGTCGACAGCGGCAGGTGCAGTAGCAGTTGCAGTGTTTTTTTGCTTTTGCGCCAATGCCAAGCCATGCCAGCTCGTTAAAACCAGAAACAATATGGTCACCCCACTCATTCGTTTGAATTGTGAAGTACGCATCCTGAAACGCCTCCTCTCGCTGAATAAAGGGTTAAAGGTAAGCGCCCCGATTTTGCGCCAAGACGATGAAAATCGGGGTTGGATTTTGTGGAAATTTGTGAAAGATGACCTATCGAAGCGTGCGCGTGCCAGCATTTCAGTTTAACGGATTTGAGGTAAAAAGCAAGCAATTTTTTGCATTTCAGTCTTGACATATTCAAAAATTTTGTGTACCTTAAATTGGTACTTATGTACCAATGTACATTTCTTAAAAAAGGAGATTCGTTTATGGCCAATGTTAAAAAGAGCCATCTCAAAGCAGCTTCGATTCCAGAGAGCATCGTGGTCGAGCGCATCCAAACCGGCGTCCGTTTGGAGAAACGCCTGCTCAAAGTGCTCAAAGGCTTGGCGGAATATCACGACATGACACTGGGCGATCTTCTCGAAGGCATCGTGCTGCACGCCTTCGAGGGCAAATGTCCTTTCGGCGAGGAATCACTGGGTCGCATTGCCGATTTGAAGCGAATATACAAATTAGACCTTGATTCGGCGGCGAGCCACCGGCTCGTGGAAAAGGAGGGAGGGCAAGAAGCCAAAAGAAAGGAGAAAAGATGAAGCAAATTTCGAAAGATTGGGCTATCACGGCGCTGAGAGTGGTGTTGGGATTTGTCGTAACCGCCCAAGCAGGTTTTCTCGCGTTCGATCCGCGAGCGATTGAGGCTTTTGTTCGTACCGGGTTTCCTGATTTCGTTCGCCTCGGTTTGGCCTGGAGCGAGATAGCTGCCGGCATTCTCTTTTTAATTCCGTCAACTGTGATTCTCGGCGCTTGGTTCTTATTGGCAGTTTTTCTTGGAGCCATTGCCATTCACCTCGCGCATGGTGCATTTGATGTCGGCGGGTTGTTGATTTATAGCGCGGCCGTCATCGTCGTGATGGCGCATCGGGAATCTCGGAACCAGAGAGCCGACCTTGTGTGATTTTTGGTAGTGTCAAAAATTTTATGAAAACGAATAGGGAGCGCGGACTTTCTTGTCCGCGATGCGCGCGTGTGGATTAGAAAGTCCACACTCCCCTCAAGGAGAAATTTTATATGAAAGACGAAGATTTCATAAACCAGTTTGAAGCCTGCACCCTGCCAACGGAACGCTTTCATCACCGCGATCACGTCAAATTGGCCTGGCTGTACTTGCAACGCCATCCGATACTCGAAACGCTCGTCCGGTTCTCAGAAGGATTGAGACGTTTTGCCGCCGCCAATG
>JBOHQZ010000001.1:0-34481 GCA_050732275.1 bacterium | reverse complement strand
CGGCCATTGGATGATTCCCGCTTTTCATGCGGCTTTGGATACCGGCATTCCAGATGCGCACGACGATCCGCAAAATTTTGATCTCGCGCCGTGGGCAGCGCGGTTGGGGATTTTATTGAAGTCGATCGAAGCCCCCAATCACTGATTTCTTCAATAAAATCCTTATTGTTTTAATCCGCGAAGAGCCGATCGTCCGCATTGTCCATGCTCGAAACCTTCAAAGAGTCCTGATGATCCACTTCCGCCCGCAGTGGTCTCGCACCATCACCCCCACCCAGTGGCGCACGCTCTTCGCCGCGCAAGCCGGTTGGATGCTCGACGCGATGGACGTGTTGCTGTACACTTTTGCGCTCACCACCATTCAAAAAGAATTTCATTTTGATTCGGCCATCGCTGGAGGTTTGGCCTCGGTTACTTTGTTGGCCTCTGCAATTGGCGGCATTCTCTTCGGCGTGATTGCAGATTACATTGGCCGCACCAAAGCGCTTATCACCACCATTTTGATTTATTCCTTTTGCTCCGCGGGAGCTGCCACTGCCCAGAGCCTACTGCAACTGGTTTTATGGCGCAGCTTGCTCGGACTCGGCATGGGCGGCGAATGGTCCTCCGGCTCGGTGCTGGTCTCAGAAACCTGGCCCGCGGAGCATCGCGGCAAGGCCATCGGCATCATGCAATCCGGCTGGGCGCTTGGCTATATTTTGGCCGCGCTCGTTTCTGCCATCGTGCTGCCACGATTCGGCTGGCGCGCGCTGTTTCTCGTCGGCGTCCTCCCTGCTCTGCTGACCATTTGGATTCGCCGCCGCGTTCCAGAGCCGGAAGTCTGGAAAGTAACGCAGACCGCCGGTCTGCGCGTCTCTTCATTTTTTAAAGAAAAACTTAGTGACATATTCAAACCCAATTTAATAAAACGTACGCTTATTGCCACGTTGCTCACCAGCACCGTTCTTTTCGCCTATTGGGGTCTCTTCACTTGGCTGCCAGGATTTTTGTCCAAACCGCTTGCCCAAGGCGGCGCGGGCATGAGCATCGTCAAAACTTCCGGCTGGATCATTCCAATGCAAATCGGGGCGTTTTTCGGCTATCTCTCGTTTGGCTTCATCTCGGACCGATTTGGCCGGAAGCCAACATTTATTTTTTATCTCATCACTGCGGCGATTCTGGTTCCGCTTTACGGCCAAATGGCGCGCAGCGAAAACGTGCTGATGATATTAGGCCCATTCATCGGCTTCTTCGGCTCCGGCTACTTCTCGCTCTTCGGCGCGATGTTGGCCGAGCTTTTTCCCACCCAAGTGCGCGCCACCGGGCAAGGCTTCGCCTACAACGCTGGTCGCGCGTTCAGCGCCCTCGCACCGTTTATCATCGGCGGCCTCGCGGATGTTTACGGCATTGGCAGCGCGTTGGCACTGACTTCGGCGTTCTTTTTAACCGGGGCAATCCTCATTTTGTTTTTACCGGAAACTCGCGGCGCTTTCCTGGAGTAAGCTCTTTGGGGAAATTTTTCAAAGCTGCGAGCTTGTTGATCAATTTTGCCTCGCCGCCAAAATGTTTGCATTCACCACTATTTTTTGCCCGAAGTTGCTGAGGGTCATCATGCAAAAATTTTACGAGACAAAACGCGCACATTGGCTTTGCCATTTTACGTTTTTAGGCGTCTGGTTAGCAATCGGCCTTGTCGGAGATTTATTCTTATTCGCGCAAACGCCTGGATCTATCAAATGGCAATTTAGTACGGGCGGTGCAATCAACAGCGCCCCGGCGCTTGCCCAAGATGGAACGATTTATATCGGGTCGCAAGATCATTTTTTGTATGCGATAAATCCGAATGGAACTTCCAAATGGACTTATCGCACCGGCAATGCAATTTGGGGTTCGCCGGTCATCGGCAGCGACGGCACGGTTTACGTGGCCTCATCAGACAGCCAGTTATACGCCGTCAATCCCAACGGTACTTTAAAATGGAAGCAAGTTGTTGGCTCGCTTTATGGCTCCACGCCTGCCATTGCCGGCGATGGGACGGTACTCCTCCAATCGCAGTTGTATTTGCACGCCTTCGATTCAAGCGGGAAAAGCAAATGGTCTTACGCCGCGTTTGGGTTTTTCTCAGAGCCAGCCTTCGGTCCGGATGGCACCATTTATCTTGCCGCCTATGACAATCCCTTTCTTTATGCGCTACAATCGGATGGCACATTTAAATGGAGTTATCGGCTGAATGAAATAACCAGCAGCGGCGTCGCTTCGGCACCGGCCATCGGCGCCGACGGCACGATTTATTTTGGCGGCAAAGATAATAATCTCCATGCAGTGCGACCGGATGGCTTGTTGAAATGGAAGATTAATTTGGGAAGCTGGGTTGAAGGCTCACCTGCCATCGGTGTCGACGGCACCATTTATGTTGGCTCTAATGTTGGGAGCTTTTTTGCCATTAATCCAACTGGCACACAAAAGTGGTCGATACGTATGGATGTTTTTTTCTCAACCCCGACTATCGGCAGCGATGGCAAAATTTATGTTGGGTGCAATTCCAAGCTTTACGCTTTTTCGCCGAATGGCATAGAAGACTGGAACGCCGATATTAATTATCATCCTTTTCGGCCACCTACCGGGCCGGCCATCGCTCCGGATGGAACGGTTTATGTTGGAACTCAAGACGGCAAACTCTACGCCATTCATTCCGCCAGCAGAGGCTTGGCAAATTCCAATTGGCCCAAATTCAACCGTGATAATCAAAACACCGGCAACGCCTTCAATCCCCAAGCGCCGGTCGCGAAGGTTAAACAGTCCATTATTTATGCCGAGGTGGGAGAAACCGTCATGCTGGATGGAAGTCCTTCAACCGGCAATCCGTTATCCTTCCAATGGAAAAACACTCTGAAGCCGGACTGGAGCAACGTAACGATTACCAATGCCAATCAAAGTATCGCGCAGGTAAAAATGCCGGATCGCGGTTTATTCGAGTTTCAATTAACGGTTACCGGCAATAATAATTTCATCAGTGTTGCACTGGTAAAAGTTTCGTGTGGCTATCGTGAATTTGTCCCACCGCGCCACATCAATTCCAATCCGGCTCTCGGTTTGGATGAGACTATTTATGTAACCGCGGCTGATTCCTCTTTGTATGCCATTAATCCGGATATGAGCATGCGTTGGAAATTCAAAACCGATGAGGATTTGTTTCATCCCAGCGTTGGCAAAGATGGCATGATCATCGTAGTCGGCGGCGCGAGGAAATTTTACGCCATCGATACTAATGGCACACTCAAATGGAGTTTCACCGTCAGTCGCCCAACGCCGGTAAATAAAGCGATTGATTCCGATGGCACAATTTATGTTGGCGTTGAAAATAGTCTCTTGGCGCTGAATCCCAACGGTACGTTGAAATGGGCTTTTTCTACAAAAGAAAATGCAATCACAACTTCGCCGATCATTGGGAGTGATGGAACGATCTTCGTGGGCACCAGCTCGCGAGAGAGCTTTCTTTACGCCATCAGCCGCGAGGGCAAATTTCTGTGGGCCACACCGGCCAATGGCTCCCCCGCCTTTGCACCCGACGGGACGATTTACTTAGGCGCCGGCACCGACTTGTCTGCTTTCAATATTGACGGCACCAAGAAATGGAGCTTGCAATTGGGCAGAGTCGGAGGGCAGCCCATCATCGCAATGGATGGAACGATCTATTGTAGTGGAGACAAACTTTATGCGATTACGCCGGAAGGAAAAATAAAAAGTGAGTATGTGATTGACCATGGCGCCGGCGCGTCGCCGGCGCTCGGAGCCGATGGGTCGATTTATGTAACGTCAGAATCCGGACGAAAAGTTTACGCCTTGCATCCGAACGGCGCGACGCAATGGCTGTTTCCGTTCGGCCTTTCTTCACCCGTTATTGCGAACGATGGCACGTTGTATTTATCCTTCAACAGTTTGTTTGCCATCAAGACGAGCAGCTTGGGATTGGCGGCAAGTCCGTGGCCGACTTCCGGCAAAGATAATCAACGCACCGCCAGCGTTTCCAATCCCAATGCACCCAACGCCGCCGTTGCGAAGGACACGCTGCGTTTAGCCATTGGCGAAGCCGTCGTGTTGGATGCCAGCGCGTCGCGCGATCCGGATGGCGATCCGTTGACTTATTTGTGGCGTTGTGTCAAGAAACCGTCTGAGGCGATTGTTGCTTTTTCGGATTCAACCCAAGTTGTCGCCAACGCCACACTTTCAGATCTTGGCCTGTATCGGTTCAGCGTGACGGTGCGAGACAACGGTGATGGCGTGAGCGTGGCGTTTGTCGATGTCTATTATGGATTAAAATGGATTGCCAATACATTGGCTGCTTCAAATCCGGCTTTGGGTGCAGATGGCACGATTTACGCTTGGTCGAGGAGCAGCGGTTTGAATGCGATTACTCCGAATGGATTTCAAAAGTGGTCCACGTATGTCAGCGACAATTATCCCTCATCACCCGCTTTAGGCGGCGACAGCGTCATCTATATCTGCGCCAATGCCGAATTGTTGGCGTTTGATAAAAATGGCGCTCGAAAATGGAGCCGCTATTTAAATGGCTTCGGCTCCACGCCGGCCATCAATGTGTACGGCACGGTGCTTGTCGGAAGCAATCAACAAGTTTTAGCCGTCAACCCGGATGGTGGGATAAAATGGTCTTATGGAATCAATAGCACAATTAAATCTTCACCGGCGATTGGCGCCGATGGCAAAATATTCATCGGGGCAACGGATGGAAAATTATATGCGATTACTCCCCATGGCCGGCTGGCCTGGGCTTTTCAAACCGGCGGGGAGATTGACGTCCCGCCGGCAATTGATACAGACGATACGATTTTCATCAGTGCACGCGATCGCAAATTGTATGCGATTCAACCTAATGGCAAATTGAAGTGGTCGTTCGTGAGCGGTGGAGAGATTACCTCGTCTGCTACTGTTGGTGCAGACGGCGCGATTCATTTCGGCGCGAATGATAACAACCTGTATGCGCTCAAAGCGGATGGTTCGCTAAAATGGCGCTATGCAACAAACGGTGCGATTTCCGCCGCGCCGTTGATTGGCGCGGATGGCACGATTTATTTCGGCTCGCATGATCAGCACTTTTATGCGCTGGCTGCGGACGGCTCTCTCAAATGGTCGGCCACTATTGATGGCAAAATACTTTTCTCGCCGGCCATCGCTGCGGACGGCTCGATCTATTTTGGCACTGAGTATGGGATTTTTTACGCCATTCTTTCACAAAGCAAAGGTTTGGCCGATAGCGCGTGGCCGAAGTTTCATCACGATGCGGCCAATACGGCGGCCGCACCTTACTTCAACGCGGCGCCGGATATTCCGCAACTGCGCTCCACAAGCTCACCATTGGACAATGCGGATACCACGTTAACGATTCATTGGTTTTGTGAAGATCTCGACGCCGATTCACTTTCATATCAGATCAAGCTTTGGCAAAAGATCAACGGGCAGCTCATTGATGAACGGACTTTTGCGCCGTTAGACACTTTCCATACCTTCACTGGCTTAAAATTAAAAACAGCGTATGCCTTTCTCGTTATTGCGTCGGATGGCAAGGCCGCAACGCCATCTGATACGATCCACTTCACCACTAAATTATCTTCGCCCGTCGAGGAAGACAAGCGCCCGCCCGTCATAACGGAATTCAAGTTGCATGACAATTATCCGAACCCCTTCAATGCCGCGACAACCATCCAATATGATATTCCTGAAAAGTCGGACGTCATCATAACATTCTTCAACAGCGCAGGACAGGAAATTGACAGGATTGTCAAGAAAAGTGTCGAACCAGGAACTCATGCCATTTTATGGGATGCCTCCAAGCTTGGTTCAGGAATTTATTTCTACAGAATGCAAGCCGGAACTTACACGGCCACCCAAAAAGCTGTTGTTTTGAAATGAGGATGATCTTTCAGCAGCAAACTTACGATAATAGCAGCTTGCTCATTGTTTTTTTCGACTTCGGCTACTTCTCACTATTCGAGACGCGATGCTGGCCGAGCTTTTTCCAACCAAAGTGTGTGCGACCGTACAAGGTTTTGCCTACAACGCCGGTCGCGCTTTTAACGCATTAGCGCCGTTTATCATCGGCGGCCTCGCGGATGTTTACGGCAGCGGCAGCGCGCTTACTTCGGCGTTCTTTTTGGCGAGGCGATGATGATTTTGTTATTGCCGGAAACGCAAGGCACGACACTGAAATAAAGCCCAGACGGGCCGTCTGGGTTACGATTCATTTTTTCAATTTCTCAAGTCTCACCAAATTCGCCCTCTTGCCGGTATACTTACCTGAGGTATTTTTGAAACCAGTGCTGTCTCGTCCGGATTTACTGCAACCTTCATCAACAATCTGGCAAGCAATCCTATGGCAAAATCACGATTCCGCTATCGGCTTGGCGTGGCAATGCTTGTTGGCATATTGGCAACTTTTTTCAGAATCAGCGCTCGGCAAAATCTACCGCCGGCGGACCGGCATACATTTCACAATGGCTTTGCCAACCATCTCACCTCTTATTCTTCCGAAGAAAAAGATGGATTGGACCAACTCGATGATGAACACCAGCTCGCTTCATTTGTCGATCACACCATACCGGTGTTTGCCGATTCTACTTTCCAGATCAGCGCCGAGCAAACCTGGGAGTTGGTGAATAACGGGCAAGCCATTCTGCTGGATTTGCGCGGCTACGACGAATATCAAGAACAGCATCCCCAGGGCGCGCGATCTTTCAGCGCCGCCAGAATGCCGGATCTGGAAGCCGTCTTTCCAGACAGAAACCAAAATTACATTCTGCTGCATTGGCAAAATCTCAACATCGCCGAACTTACGGGTGAATTTGCACAGCGAGGCTATCACCGTCTCTATGCGCTAAACATGAATTCATCGCGCGCCGGTCTTTACAAAATGAACGACTGGGAACAAGCCAATCTGCCGATTGAAGCCACAAGAGTATTTCAAATTGACAGTGTTACCTTCAAGCTGAAAAACTATGAGGTTTTTAAAGACTCGCTCGGTAATTTGATCAACTTGGCGAATTTTCCTCTGCCGACCGTAGACTTTCTCCTCCGCTACCGTCCGCGTCTCGTCGAGCAATACGGTTATGATGAAGACAATGAAGATTTCAGGAGCGAGATTACCCATGTCGAGTCCATCATCTCTGCTGCGACTTACGCCAACGGCAAAATCTGGGTTGGCTTTTCTTTTTATCAAGGCCGAGGCCAGCAAGGCTACGGCGGCATTGGTTTTTACGATCTTGCCACCGGCGACCTCGGCATCTTGCGCCATCCCGCACTCGTCAATCACTCCGTCAGAGATTTAATGGTAACAGAAGAAATGATTTTCGTCGCCACGATCGCTGAATACGAGCTGAGCCGGGAAGTGGGCAATGGCTTGGTGATGATCGACCGGAAGACTTTGCAAGTGAGTGCTTTGATTCCACCCGGAACGCCGGTGGTATGGCATAAAGACGGCGGCGAGAATGCAGCGCTTTACTACGACAAATCCATTCCTGAAATTCTGGGAGATCGCCGTTTTATCCCCAAACAAGTAGAGGGCTGGGACCCTATTGAATTGGGCGCAGCTTTGAATTTAGGTTTGGAGGGATACATGATTAGAGCGGCAGAACAAGAGCGGTAATAATGAGAACCGGAGTGCAAAACCGCAGTTTCGCACCCCGATCTATAGCATACAACTCAATCAAATAAGATCTTAGAGATTGGGATCATCGTCGCCAGCATCATCCGCATCGTCTGCATCGTCTGCGTCATCCGCGTCATCGGCATCATCGGCATCATCCGCGTCGTCCGCATCATCTGCATCGTCGGTGTCGTCCGCGTCATCATCGTCCGCGTCATCTACGTCATCCGCGTCAACGGCGCCGTCACCATTATCATCTTCCCAAGCGTTTAGAGAAGCCTGAATGTTTCTTTCAATGGCTCTCTTATCCTGGATGGAACGAGGATCGAGATATCCTCCGGCCCCATTGCTGAACCAAGTGCTGACATCGATGGTGAGCATCACGTAGGTTATCGATGAATTCGCATCGACTACCAGGGGAGGAGAAAACTCTTGCTCCTGTTCTACTTCAAAATCACTCGTAAAGACGAACACGGCGTTGGTGTCATTGCCCACGTAGCCCCGAACGTAAATGCTGCGATTCTGCAGATCCGGATTATTAAGGTACACCTGGCCATCTGTGGGCTGCAGTTTCTCAAATTCGATTTCCATCTCGGTATAGGTCCCCATAGGAATCGGAACCGTGCCGATATCCGTCATTGTTCCGTTGAGATTGAGATTGACGACGAGCGGAGTTGGAGCATCGAAATCCATACTATCGCCCCCAACGCTCTCGAATTCAATGTCACCCAACACCAGCTTGGCCGAGGTAATCGTGACTTGTGGCGCGAGCAAGCCGGAATTTTTTTGCAGGCTCCCAGACACGGCTTTGACCCTCAGCGTCATACTGGCCGTACGACTGGAGATGGGGTCTTTTCCGCAACCAGCGGAGAGAAAGGTGCAAGCGGCTCCCACCATGACCATCGAGAAGAGTTGCTTCATAAATAAATCTCCTAAAAAAGGTTCATTTCGGCTTTTGCAATTCTCAGGCCGGAATGAATGCGAGGGAGTTTGTGGGTATTGCTTGACGCTCAAGCCTGTGCCGGCTTGCACTTTGGTAATCTCTGCAACGTTTTTTGTCCTTGGCAGGCCAGAGCTATTTCTCCAAATTTCTCGCCTTGTCTGTATAGTTTTTGTAAAGCACCATCACACACTTTCAGCGCCAAATCCGTTAGGTTATGCTTATGATCTCTCACTCTCTGCTTTTGATGATTATTCTGGCTGGTCATCTGAGTGGGTTGAGCGCCGCCTTCGCGAGCGAATATTCAAATCGCTTTCAAACCGCTAATGCCGCGATAGATACATTCTATGTTTCACCTCAAGGCAGCAACCTCACCGGCACCGGAGCCAAAGACAAACCGTGGCGGAGTCTGACTTTCGCGCTCAACCAATTGTCGTCGGACTCGCTCAAGCCGAAAGCCGTCAAATTGGCCAACGGCGTTTATAGCACAGCAGCCACCGGCGAGAATTTTCCGCTGAATTTGAAAAGCTGGATTTCGCTTGTCGGCAGTGACAGTGTCAACACAGTGATCAATGCCAACAAAACCGCGCGCGCCGTGGTGGGGCAAAACGTCATTAATATTCTCGTCACTCGTCTGACCATCCGCAACGGGTTCGCGCGTGCGGACGCCGGTGAGGCCAGTCTCGGTGGTGGGTTATATCTGCGCGATTGCCGTCAGGTTGTCATCAAAAGCTGTGTAGTGCGCTTGAATGAGGCCAAGACTTCCGGCGGCGGTGTTTTTCTGAGCGGTGGGTCCAACATTTTCATCGAGAACAATCAAATCGGCAATAATATCGCGCAGGACGGGGCGGGAATTTTTTGCAGCCGCACCAAATCAGCGCAAATTCTCGCCAACATTATTCAGTATAATACCGCGAAGAACGGCGCCGGCGCTGTTTACCTTGACACGGCCACACCGATTTTGCAGCGCAATCGTATTCGCTGGAACAACGCTAGCACGGCCATCACCAAAAATGCCGGCGGCATTTTCATCAACGCCGGCGAGGCTGTCATCGGCGGCGCGTTCGACAAAGGCAACGATATTCACGATAACATTGGCGGAGTTCAGGGCGCACAAGTGTACGTGGCCAACACCCCCAAGCCGGTCAATGCGCGCTACAATTTTTGGGGCAAAGTGCCGGATAACAGCGCCATCACCTACCCCGCTTCGCTCGTTGACCTCTCAAACTATCGCAACGTCGCTATCAACATCCCGTTGGGCAATACTAACTTTTTCGTTGCGCCGAACGGCTCCGACCAAAACAACGGTTCCAAGAATAAGCCGTGGCGCACGCTCAGCTTCGCGTTTACGCAAATTTTTGCCTCGCCGCTTGATTCTTTGACGATCCATCTGGCGCCGGGAATTTATTCCACCCTGGCCAATGGCGAAAAATTTCCAGCGTACTTGAAAAGCAACATCGCGCTCATAGGCGCTTCGCAAGGCGCTGAAACGATCATTAGCGGCGCGGGCGTGTCCAGCCGTGAGCTGTTCCGTCTCGAAGAGGTATCTCAAATTCGCATTGCTCATTTGAAATTTTTAAACCTTAAGCTCAATGCGAAAGCCGGCGTGATTCTCGGGCGTCGCAGTGACGAGGTCATCATCGAAAATTGCACATTTGAGGACAATCAATCACAGCGCGGCGCGGCCATTACATTCGTCGACGTGCGCGGCGCGGAAATCCGCAACAATATCTTTCGGCGCAATAAGAGCACGGATCACGGCGGGGCATTGGCATTGTTGGACGACAATTCACTTGTCACCAATAATATTTTCACTGAGAACACTGCCGCCAACGGCGGCGGCGCGGTGCATTGCGACTCCAGCAGCGAGGCGCGATTTATGCGCAACGAATTTCAAAAGAATATTGCGGGCTTTGGCGGCGCGTTGTACATCAGCCGTTCCAATCCCCGTTTCAATAACAATCGTATTTTATTGAACCACGCCAACGTTTCCGGCGGCGGAGCCATAGCACTAGATGGCGCTTCCCTGCCGCTGATCGGCACGCGCGAGCAGCAGAGCAACGACATTTACTTGAATACCGCGGTTGGCAAGGGATCGCAGGTTCGCCGCTTGGAACCTGGATTGAAAATCGATACGCGCTACAATTTTTGGGGACAAGTTCCCGACTCAATGCTGATCTCTCCATTCGCACAGTTCGCCACAGAAAACTACCGCCAGGTTTCGGAACGCATGCCGTCAAATACGCGCGAGCTTTATATCTCACCGGCCGGCAACGACGGCGCGATTGGAACCTCACGCGGCGAAGCGCTGCGCACCGTTGGACAAGCGCTCCGGTTGTCGTTCGGCCTCGCCAATAGCCCAATGACTTTGCGCTTGTTGCCGGGCCGCTTCGCCGCTGCGACGAGCGGAGAAACTTTTCCACTTACTTTGGCGAAATATTTGACCGTGCGGGGAGCCGGCCGCGATTCCACCACCGTCGATGCCGAAAACCGCGGCCGCGTATTTGAAGGCCGTGACCTCGCCGGCAATGTCATAACGGATATGAAAATCGCCGGCGGCAAAGCTTCGGGCTTTGGCGGCGCGGTTTTGATCAGCAACAGCAAAACAGCAGCAGTGGGCAAATCCGTTGCGCTCACGATGACGAATTGCTTGCTGCAAAACAATTCGGCAATGAACGGCGGCGCCGTGGCGACGCAACGCAGCTACAAAACCGTGATCCGCAATTGTGAATTTGCCAATAACAGCGCGCAACAAAGCGGCGGCGCTGTGGCGGCATTGGGAGACTCAATCGAAATCAACGCAGCGGAATTTAATGGCAATCGGGCGCAGACCAATGGCGGCGCCGTCCATGTCGATAGCGCGGCGGTGGCGACGATAACCGACTCGCGAATTCATGACAATACGGCGGCGGCCGGCGGCGGCATCGCGGTGACCAATGGCTTGGCGAGGATTTGGCGCAATTTTATTCTCGACAATACGGCACAAAGCGGCACCGGCGGCGGCATCTATCTCGGCGCTAACGGCAAAGCGGTGATCGGCGGCGCCGCGGCAAACGGCAATGATCTTTATGGCAACCGCGCCGGAAATTTCGGCAAAGTGCTCGGCAGCGCGCCGCGCCACGATAAAATCGAGGCGCGCCACAATTTCTTTGGCGGCAAGCCGGAAGTCGCACTCGTCGATAATCCGACGATCTTCGACGTATCGGTTTTTCGGTACGTCACGATTACGATTCCGGCAAACAGCCGGCAGTTTTATCTCTCGCCCAAAGGTGATGACGCCAATTCTGGCGTGAGCGTCAATTCGCCCTGGCGAACGCTCGCGGCGGCGGGGCGATTTTTTAGCGACTCGGGTGACTCGGTGCGATTGCACTTGCAGAACGGGGTTTACTCGGCGAATGCCACTGGCGAGCGTTTTCCCTGGCGCGTTCCCAATCGCGTTACGCTCATCGGGCAACACGCCGACAGTGTGGTGTTGGACGGTGGCAATAAAACGCGCATTTTGGAGGTTTACAATGTCACGCGCATCAATCTGCGCAATCTGACATTGACCAATGGCAGTTATGCGCTGATCTCACCTCCCTTCTCTGCCGGAGCGTTGCAAATTCACAAAAGCTCACAGATTCGCCTTGAAGGTGTGCAGTTCCGGCGCAATGCGACGATTGGCGGCGGCGGCGCGGTTGCAGCGGATTCGAGCAATACTGTGATCGTGAACAATTGCCGCTTTATTGAAAACAACGGCCGCGGCGGCGGAATTTTCTTTCAGCGCACCGGCGGTGAAATTCGCCAAAGTGAATTTCGCTCGAATCGCTCGCCTAGTAACGGCAGCGCCATTTATCTGGACAACTCCTCGCCGAGAATTATTAGCAATGTCCTCGCCGGCAATACGGCCGGCGCAACCGATATTGGCGGAGCGATATTTTGCGCCGCAGGCTCGCTTCCAATCATTGGTGGAAGCGCCGGACAAGGCAACGACATTTATAACAATACGAGCGGCAATAAAGGAAAAGCGCTGGCACGCGAAGGCAGCGCACCGGTGATCAACGCCACTTTCAATTATCTCGGCGCCGCCAAGCCGGGTGAAGCCGAAGCGTATCCTTTGAACGGATTCAATCTGAATTTCAGCCGCCAGGTTCCGATAGCGACCAACGACAAGCCGATCATCACACAAACGACGCCGCCCGCCCATTTGCCCATTCGCGCCGGACGGCAAGACACGCTGAATTTTAAAATCTCAGCGCATGATCCGGACAACGATTTGCTCACGTATATTTGGACGCTCGACGACGGACCCAATCCGGTCAGTTATGGCGCGAGTTACACGTTCTATCCATTTTATGCCGGCTTCGGCGAGTATCGCATTCGCGTCGTGGTGAGCGATCAACGCGACACCGTCAGTGTGAATTGGCGGGTGACGGTCTCTACCACGAGCGTCACCACGCGCCAGGAGAAGCTACCGAAGGCTTATGCGCTGCAACAAAATTTTCCCAACCCTTTGCGCAGCGCCGAAGCAATGACGGTAATACCATTTCAAATTCCGCAATCGAATGAAGTGACATTGGAGATTTACGATTTGCTGGGTCGCCGCGTGCGCTTGCTGGAGCAGGCTGCGAAACCCCCGGGCTTTTATTCGGCGCTGTGGGACGGCCGTGATCAGCGGGGCCGCTTGGTAGAAAGCGGCATTTATTTTGTGCGTATGCAAGCAGGATCTTTTACCGCTATGCAGAAAATTGTGGTGACGAGATAAAATGTAATGCGTAAGACGTAAATGAGATGAATTTACGGATTACGTTTTACGCATTACGCCAAAAGCTTTTTGGCGTCCGTGAGGGGCGTTGTCTGCAGGAATAGATGGCGCCCCTTTTTTATTTTTAAGCCGGACTTGCAGTAGAACCATGAAATTTGCCAAACTTATTCTCCCACTCTTTTTAGCGCTGGTTCTCCAGAGCTGTTCGAGCAAAGAAAAACAAATTCCCAAAGAGTTGTTTATTTGTGACCAAAACAGCAAGAAAGTATTGCTGTTAAACATCAATAGTGATTGGAATGATTCTTCCAAAGTTTTTTGGAGCTGGTCGGCAAGCGAATCGCCTGAGATCCCGGAACAGGAAAAAGGCTGGTATGATTATTTGGCGGAGGCCAAACCGGTTAAACAATCAAGCCATTTGCTGATTGTGGGAGGCTCGGGAGGTGGGGTTGCGCTGGTTAGAATCGCCGACAAAAAAGTGGTCTTTCATGCTTATGGCGGCGAAAGCCCGCATTCGGCAGAACTTCTGCCGGATGGGAATATCGTTGTGGCCTCGTCGCAGGACAATCATCTGCGGCTCTTTTACGAGTTTCCCGATAGCTCGAAATACATGGATATGGCTCTGCCCTCGGCGCACGGCGTCGTATGGGATTTCAAAAGAAACCAACTTTGGGCGTTGGGGCTTGATACACTTTACGCGGTTAAACATTTTGCTACTATAGCGCCCGCCTTATCAATCGCCGCCCGATATGCATTGCCCACTCACGAAGGGCATGATTTATTCCCAAGAAAAAATGGCAAAACCCTGTTCGTCACGACCAAAACAGCCATTTATGACTTCGATCCGCAAACCGGCGCCTTTCGCCCTTTCGAGCCGTTGTCCAAATTAAACGACGTCAAAAGCATTGCAGAATTGTCGGATGATGGCGACATCGCCGTCGTGCAGGGAATTTCTCAATGGTGGAGCGATACCGTTCTGCTTTTCAAGCCGGAGCTGAATAAACGTATGGATGGCGCACGTTTTTATAAAGCTCGGTGGAATACGACGAATTCATTCAGCTATGGCCATGCGACTGAATAAGCCATTCATCTTTCTGCTTTAAAGCATTTGCATTTTCCCCGCCTTTTGCCTATCTTTACCGTTACAAAAGTTTTATATTATCGTTTTGCTTTTATCCGCTTTATCGGCTTAATCCGCTTACTGAAAATTTTTGTAAACGGATTCATCTGATCAAGCTGATAAAAGCCAACTTTCATTTTAGCACTGAGGCAGGAGATGAAATACGCGAGCACGTTCCTTGTAATGGTGATGCTGATCCTGGCATCGACGCTATTGGCGCAAGAGAAAATAATCGCCATGCAAACCGGCAAGTTGATCGATGGCAAAAGTGACGCGGTGTTGAGCGGCATCACGATTTTGGTGCAAGGCAATCGCATCCTTGAGGTTGGCAAAAATGTCAAAATTCCTGCCGGCGCGCAAACCATTGACCTGCGCCATGCCACCGTGCTGCCGGGGCTTATCGACGCGCACACGCATATTCTTCTGCAAGGCGATATTACGTCGGCGGAGTATGAAGAGCAAATCTACAAAGAGTCGATTCCGTATCGCACGATTCGCGCCGTGGCCGCGGTGCGGACGGCATTGATGAACGGCATCACCTCGATGCGCGACGTGGAAACCGAAGGCGCGATGTACGCAGACGTCGATGTGAAAAAGGCGATCAACAACGGCGTCATTCCCGGGCCGCGAATGTGGGTTTCGACACGGGCGATGGCGCCAACCGGCGCGTATGGGCCGAGCGGTTATGCGTGGGAGTTGAATCTCCCCAAAGGCGTGCAAATCGTCGATGGCGCCGACAACTGCCGGCAAGCGGTGCGCGAGCAAATCGCCAACGGCGCGGATTGGATCAAGATTTATTGCGACCGGCGTTATTATATCGACAAAGACGGCGGGCTTTCGAGCCAACCGAACTGGACGCCGGAGGAGATCAAAGCCATTGTCGATGAAACGCATCGTCTCGGCAAGAAAGTCGCGGCGCATGCGATTGGCCGCAACGGCATCAAAATGGCGCTGGATTATGGCTGCGATTCCATCGAGCACGGTGACGGCTTTGACGATGCGCTCATCGCGCAAGCCGCGCGACAAGGCACGTTCTGGTGCCCGACGATGCTCGTTACCGAATACGTTGCGCCAGGCCGCGCTGCCGCCGGAGCGGAAATTTGGACGAAGATGTTGCCGATGCTTCGTACTGCCGTTGGCAAGGCGGCGAAAGCCGGCGTGAAAATCGCGATGGGTACCGATGCCGGCGGCTTTCCGTGGACAATGAACCAAGCCGGCGAGCTGAAGCTGATGGTGAATGCCGGCATGTCGCCGATGCAAGCGCTCAAAGCCGCGACGATGGTTGCGGCGGATTTGCTCGATCAGGAAGCCAATCTCGGCAGCATCGAAGCCGGCAAATTTGCTGACATTATCGCGGTGCCGGGTGATCCGTTGCAAAATATTGCGGTGATGGAAAAGGTGAGTTTTGTGATGAAGGATGGGAAGGTTTATATCGGGGCGGGGAATGAGAAGTCCAAATAAATCGAATTATGGACACCAATCATCGGCGGGAGGTGTGTGAATGAAAGCTTTAATAGAATGGTGGCAGCGTTCGCAATCCTATCTCTTCTTGGTGCTTTCCTTTGTTTGGCCGGTTGTGCTCTATTTTGTGCTGCCGTGCCGTCCGATCTATCTGGCGAGTTGTTATATTTTCATTGTAACGGCCTTAATCCTTTTTGTGAAAAACAAATATCGAGAGTCGATTCGTTACATCGGCATTCCCAAGCTTGAAATTCCCGCCAAGAAAAAGAAAAAAGAGAAAAGCGAAGCGCCGACACTAGAGCTTCAAGAGATTTTGCTGGAAGAATTTGAATATATCAAAGAAACCGCCGCACAGGCAATGAACGACCGGCACACGATGGTCAACTATTTCCTGCTGTCAGCCGGCGTGGTATTGGCAGGCATCGGCGTCATGGTAAGCAAGGAGGGCGGCTCAGAATTTCGCTATCGCTACGAGGCGATTGTAGCGTTGAGCCTGCTTTTTAATACAGTGGGATGGGTTTACTTTATGCAAGTGGTGCGCTTGCGCCAGGCTTGGTGTGAAAGTGCTCGCGCGATGAACCACCTTAAACAGTTTTTTGCAAAACACTGTGAATATCCGCCGGAAGTTGCCAAAAGCGCCTTTCGTTGGAACATTGAAAGTATCCCAATGGCAGCCAAAAAAATGACCGTATTTTATTTTTCGGCACTGCTCATCAGCCTCCTGAGCGCTGCGGCGATTGTACTGGCCAGCGTCATTTTGGTAAGCATCGAACAACTTCGCGGTCCCGAATCTGAGGTAATCCCGCCGCCCGATCTATTAATCGGTGCAGGATTGGGGCTCTATCATTTATTATTCCAAATGTCGATGTACACGGCTATGTTGGAAGAGATCCATGCGCCGGCTAATGAACATCAGAGCAACAGCGTTGAGCCTTCTCAAGCCAGCACTTGAGAAACCTGCGCTTCAAAATATGAGAGTTCACATGAAAGTCGAACTAAAAAAAGAGCGGATAGCTTACAAAGATTTTTTCAAAATCATCGTCGGCCACTTGCGGTTCGAGAAATTTGACGGCACCATGTCTAAAGAAGTGCGTCGCCTGTCCATGGAACGTGGCGATGCCGTTGCCGTGGTTTTGTTCAACCGCCAAAACAACACGCTGGTTTTGATCCGGCAATTTCGCTATCCGGTCTTTCGCGCGTTGAAAAAGAAAAACGGCTGGCTTTACGAGCTGGTTGCCGGCGTGGTGGAGCAAGGAGAAACCCCGCAAGGGGTGGTGCGGCGCGAGGTCATGGAAGAAGCCGGATACAAAGTGAAAAACCTCGAGCTGCTCACGCGCATCTTCCCCTCGCCGGGCGGCATGTCGGAGCGCATTTATATTTTTTACGCCGAAGTCGCCGGAAGAGAAAACGCCGGCGGCGGCTTGGCCTCCGAGCACGAAGACATTCATGTGCTGGAATTGCCGGTGGCGAAAGTTTATGCCATGCTCGAAAAAGGCAAGATTGAAGATGCGAAGACGGTGATTGGGTTGTTGTATGCGAGGGAGCGGGTCGGAGGGTAAGAGCCAAGCATTGTTGCTTTCAAGTAAAAAAATCTCCAACGGATGAATTGAGGTTTCCGTAAAAAGTCAAAAATCTGAAACGGCATACAATATATTGAAGTCATAAACACATTGACATACAACTTATTGTATCAAAACACAAAATTTTTCAAAACCACAGACTTTTTACGAGAGGCTCATGAATTAAGGCCAACAGATAAAACATCCGCTGGCCTTAATTCATCCGTTGGAGAAAATCCTATTGGTTGCGGCTCCGCTTTGTGATATTCGATCTTGAACTTTTCCAAATTCGGCAAATATCGGCGTGGCCGCGTCTTCTCGTATTCGTAAATCACCCTGCCCAAATTCGCCAGGAAAGGCATTCCGATCGTGTCGTATTCATATTTGTCATCATTGAAAATCTGATCTTCGTTGACGTAAACGACCGCTGAGAGCAGGAACTCGATCTTGTTCTCGAAATCCACCACGTAAGCGTTATCGATGAGATAGCCATAAGCCTGGCCGACTTTATTGAATATCCGAATGTCGGACGGGATACGCTGCTTCGAGTCGCCAAACAGGAAATACTTGCCGTAGCTGTCATAAAATTCCGTGGTATCGTACTTCGGGTAGTCGCTCTCGCGCGGCAGCATCGACAGGTATTTGTACAAGAACTGTTCATCGTCCGGCTGCAAATGAAATCTTTGTTTGCTCTTCACCGCTTCCGGAAACAAAACGGCTTTCAGAATGCCCTGCAAATTCTCAAGAGAAATGTAATTCGACGGCGAAAAGTCTTTGGGTTCATTAACCAAATCGCCGTTTTTGATGTAGCCTTTTTCCTTCAGTGTTGTTTTTAGCTTATTCTTGAAAACCAGCGGATTGAAGCCGAGTGGCTGTTGATAAATGATTTTGTCGCCATCATAAAAAGTGAAAGGATTGGTGTAACGGTTTTGCTCGGCAGGCAAAGCAATCGACAAACGGTGCGCCAGCTTGAGGTCTTTAAAGCCTTTCTCCCACAACGCTTCGTTAAGCGCGCGCTGGCCGAGAAATTCGTACAGCCGGTTGTAGGCGTCGTTGTCGCTCACTAGGAAGATTTTCTTAATGTAATGCGCTATCGACGGTAGATAGTTTTCCGTGCTGGAATCGTGCGTCACCGCCGTTTGTCCCGCGTATGCGCTGTCAATACGCAAGCTGGTATATTTGTTCAATCCTTTGATGCCGAGATCATTAAGCTTTTCGAGCGCAAAAACGGCGGCGGGAAGCTTTACCGTACTGGCGGGATAAAAGTATTCTTTGGAATTCACCCGATACGAATAAGACCGGAACGACGGCCGGTTCTTTTGGTCGCGGTCGATTTGGGTGTATAAAATCTGGATCTCATGTTTTTCGATATTTTTTAAAACCTCTCTAAATAAATCCGGGCGAGATTGTAGAAGCTGTTCGACTAGATTTCGGGAAGCGTGGTTTTGCGCCATAGCGAAGCTTGCCGGAACCGCGAGCACAAACGCCAACGTGAAACTGATAATTTTTTTCATGAAGTGTGAATCCTTTTTATTTGAATTGCCAACGGATAGATGAACCCAACGGATTGGTTTTCAGTTGGGTTTTTCAATTCGTTGGGAAAACCATTTTAAAAAACTTTTAGCTTCAAGTCGTTTTATTGTTGGCAGAAGGAACCGTCATGACGAAGCAAAAGATAATCAACGTAAGACAACAAGTCAAGCAGGTTCTAGGATTCATTTGTCATCGTGCCAGCGTCCCAAATCTTTTAGCGAGAACCTCGCGGCGAAAGGCGAAGATATGGCGAAGCTCCTGGCGAACCAGGTGTGCTGCTGCCAATCTGCCGAGCACTCCGTAGGGCAGTGCGTAATGCACGAGATCCTGCATTTCGACGCCGCCCTCGAGCTCGCGGAATAAGTGTTGGTGATGCCAAAAGCGATAGGGGCCGAAACGCTGCTCGTCCACGAACAGGTGCGGCGCGACGACATGGGTGATCTCGGTGATCCATTGCCGGGAAATATTGAGCAACGGCGTGAGGCGATAGGTGATGATCATGCCCGGATACATCTTTTCGGGAAGCGCCGACATCACCTCGAAATTCAACGACGGCGGCGTGAGGTCACACAAGTTTTGCGGGTCGGAAAAGAAACGCCAGGCTTCGTGAATGGAAACGGGGAGGAGTTGAATCTCGTGGAGGGTTTCAAGGATCATACAAGTGTTTTTCAGTTGGTGAATCGCCTTTTCTTTTTTCTACGAAAAAAATGGCAAAGTGTCAAGAGGGAAAGTTTGGAGTAATGCCTCACTTATTGGTGGAAAAACGTAGCGCAGTCTTCCAGACTGCAGACAAGATGTCTGCGCTACCCACCTGTAACTGACCCATTACAGTTTGGAACAAATTTCTCTTGCACTTTTTGTATCTAAGCAGCATATTAAAAATTTGTACTGTAAGAGAAAAAAGATTTCTGGCAGAATGACAGACTACGGTATGAAAAACTAAGAGGGTGCTAAACGGTTAAATTTCCACTGAGGAGGAGCCATGAAACGTTTTGTCATCAGTAGTTGCATTTTATTGTGGGCGCTGTCGGTTTTGGCGCAAAATCAGCCGGAAGGCAAGGCCAATGTCGTGGCAATCAAAGCCGGGCGTTTGGTCGATGTCGCCAACGGCAAAATTCTCGAGCGGCAGGTGATACTCGTCGAAGGCGAGAAGATTAAAACCGTAGGTGCAGAAGGGGGTGTAACGATTCCGGCCAACGCCACCATCATCGATTTGGCCGAGGCCACCGTGCTGCCCGGATTTATCGATTGCCATACGCATATCACGGCGCAAATTGAAAACTATCTCGACGATACTTTTCGCAAGTCGCCAATCGATGTGGCAGTGACGGCGCATCTTTACGCGAAGCGAACCTTGGAGGCTGGCTTCACGGCATGTCGTGATGTCGGCTCCGGCGAGTTTATTGACGTGGCGCTGAAGAAGGCGATCAATGCAGGCAAGATTCCCGGCCCCCGCTTATTTGTCGCTGGCCACGGGCTCTCCGTCACTGGCGGACACGGTGATCTTTCCGGATTTTCACCGTATTTGCATTTCGATGGCTTCGACGGCGTGGTTGACGGGGTGGATGAAATCCGCAAGAAGATTCGGTGGAACATTAAATACGGCGCTGACGTAATCAAATTTACCGCCACTGCCGGCGTGTTGAGTGAGGAAGAGTCGGTGGGCGCGCCGCAATTTTCTTTTGAAGAGATGAAGGCGATTGTGGAAGAAGCCACGCGCTGGGGAAAGAAAGTCGCGGCCCACGCGCACGGTGCCGAAGGCATCAAGATGGCGATCCAGGCCGGTGTCAGCTCGATCGAGCACGGCAGCTTGCTCGACGACGAGGGTGTCGCGTTGATGAAAAAATACGGAACGTATCTAGTGCCCACGGTTTACGTCGGTGATTCCGTTGAGAAGTTTGGCAAGCAGTGGAACCTGCCGGAAAAACTGCTCGAGAAAGCGCGAATGATCAATGCCAGAAAGCGCGAGGGCTATCGCAAAGCCGTCCAAGCCGGCGTGAAAATCGCTTATGGCACGGATGCCGGGGTTTTTCCGCACGGCATGAATGCGGCAGATTTTTGGAAAATATTCCATGGGTGATGAAGGGCGGCGTTGTGTACAAAGACATATTTAAAAAATGAAAACACAAAATATGAAACAACCCATTTTTAGCTTTTGGCTGCTTATTCACAGTTTTGCTTTCAACCTCCGGTTTCGGGCAAACGCCATTCAAAGATTTCCTTGCACGAGTCAATCGTTTGCCGAACCCGGCGGATAAAGCGGAATTTCACGAGGGACATAGTTGGGGCAATTGGCGCGCGCACATTGATGATGCTCTGAGCTTTCTTTTTCCGCCGGACTCGGTTACTGCGGTCGAGCAAGCCAAGCAGGTTCCGGCGACGTTTGAATTGCAGCAAAATTCTCCTAATCCGTGGTCAGTCTCTTCGGGGGAAGGGACGAAGTTGATCTTCTCTTTGGAAGCACCTGTGACCGTCAGACTGAAGGTCGTCAACGTGCTCGGCCAGACGGTCTGGCAGCAAAGCTGGTCCAATTTTAATGCGGGTAAACATACGGTGCAATGGCACGTGACACTGTCGCCGGGAATTTACTTTTATCAGCTTCAAGCTGCGGATAAAGCATTGACGAAAAAGATGATCGTGTTGCCGTAATGGACGAGAAAGGCAATCTTGTGCGCGATTTTTATGCAACTGCCACGACTCCGGCTTGTAGGGAGCGATTCAAATAGGGCACGCGGTTTTGTGGAACCAGCATGAGAGCTAATCCCAATGCGGAAGCAACTTGTAATAGTATCGCTAGGCTGAATGCTTCCTCTGCGGTTTCCATTTGTGAAATTTGCTGTGCTGTTAGGCCCGTCATTTTCGCCAAATCTTTTTGACTAAGCTTGCGCCGCTTCCTTTCTTGGCGAATTTGATAGCCGAGAAAGAGGCGCTCTTTTTCTTCTTCGTAGCGTTTTTTGAAGGCCGGATTTCGCAGCATTTTATTCAACTCGTCATGAAAAGTCTTCATGGTTTTTCTCCATGTCTATCCAGATAATCGCGCCGATAGCGAATAGCGCGTTCAATTTCATTTTCGGGAACCTTCGTTGTCTTTTTGACAAAACCATGGGTCAGAATAATAGTGTTCCCACGGGTGAAAAAGTAAAGTATTCGAACTTGTTTTTTTGAAATCTTGAAACGCAGCTCATAAATTTTGTCACGAAGAAAATCTACATAAGGCCTTTTAAGCTGAGGTCCATGTTCTTCGAGCAACGCCAGGCGTGCATAAATAGCCGGCCTTTCTCGAATAAGATCAAATTCCTCAATGAACTTTCGCACCGGGCAATCGCCATCTACTGTCTCATAATAGATGATTGAATAGCTCATGTACGTTAATATATGACGAATAGTCTATAAATTCAAGGAAAGAATTTGAGAAAAATTGTGCTCGATTTCCACAACATGAACCAGCAACTCGAAGATAATGACAAGCCGCTGCGCTGGCTCTTTCTCGATCTCAATTCCTATTTCGCTTCGATCGAGCAGGAGCTGCGCCCCGAATTGCGCGGCAGGCCGGTGGCGGTGGTGCCGGTGATGACTGATGCGACCTGCTGCATTGCCGCCAGCTATGAGGCCAAAGCCTTTGGCGTGAAAACCGGCACGCTCGTGTCCGAGGCGCGCAAGCTTTGCCCGGAAATCCGGTTGATCGAAGCGCGGCACAAGTTGTATGTCGAATACCATCACGCCATCGTGCAAGCAGTGGAATCCTGCCTGGCGGTGGCGGTGGTGATGTCGATTGACGAGATGGCCTGCCGCTTGATCGGCAGCGAGCAGGCGGTTGAGAAAGCCACGGCCATTGCGAAAAATATCAAGCACGCGATCCGGGAAAAAGTCGGGCGCACGCTGTGCTGCTCCGTCGGCCTCGCACCGAATCGTTTTTTGGCAAAGGTGGCGAGCGATATGCAAAAACCCGATGGTTTGGTGGTGATTCGGCCCGCGGACTTGCCGCAGATTCTTTATTCGCTCAAATTAAATGATCTGCCGGGGATCGGCGGGCGTATGCACCAACGCCTGCAAGTGTATGGCATTCGCACCATGGAGCAGCTCTGCGCTCTGCCCAAGCCGCATCTCAAAAAAATTTGGAGCGGCATCGTCGGCGAAAGATTTTGGCATTGGCTGCGCGGCGATGATATTGTGGAGCCGGCAACACAAAGAGGGACGGTCGGCCATTCGCACGTGTTGCCCCCCGATCTCCGCACCGAGGAAGGCGCGTATGCTGTCGCGCAAAAGCTGGTGCAAAAAGCGGCGATGCGCTTGCGGAAAATGAGCTACTTTGCCGGCGGCTTGCGGCTCTCGCTCCGGTTCGTGCGCGATCAAAGCTGGTCAGTTCAAACCGGCATGGTCGAATGCCAGGACACGCTGACGATGCTCGAAGCGCTGCAGATGCTATGGCAACAACATCCGGCTGGGAAACCCCTCGCCGTCGGCGCCACGCTTTTCGATCTGGTGCCGGCGCACCTGCACAACCTCTCGCTTTTTGAAGATCCCAAACGCACGAAACTCATGCAAGCGATGGATGCCATCAACGCCAAGTTTGGCACGGACAAAGTTTATTTTGGCGGCATTCACGAGGTGAAGCACACCGCGCCGACGCGCATTGCGTTTACGAGTATACCGGATTTGTTTTAGCTGCAATTTTTCAAATAAATTGTGTGAGAAAATGCCCCTTGGCACTGTCTTATTAATTAGGGGAAGTTCGTGAAGCGCCCATGCTCGACGGGCAAATCGTTGCAATCTGAAACCCTGCCACGGTTTGGGCGAAACATACTTTTTCTTCGACGTCAGTAAAAATGCAAGCGAGGTAAGCCATGATCGACAAGACGATTTCACATTATAAAATTCTCGAAAAGCTCGGGGAAGGCGGAATGGGCGTTGTGTACAAGGCGCTCGACACCAAGCTGAATCGCCACGTAGCGCTCAAATTTCTTCCTTTTTCCATCACCGAGAACTCCGAAGAAAAAACCCGTTTTTTTCATGAAGCGCAAGCCATCTCTGCGCTCAATCATCCTCACATTGCCACCATTCACGATGTGGAAGAAATGGGCGAGGACAAATTCATTGTGTTGGAGTATATCGAAGGCGGCACGTTGCGCGCGAAATTGCACGGGCAACGTCTCGACCTCAAAGAAGTGCTCGAGTACGCCATTCAGATTGCGGCGGGACTCGCCCACGCCCATAAGAAGGACGTCGTCCATCGTGACCTCAAGACCGAGAACTTGATGTTCACCGGCGAAGGACAAATTAAGATCACCGATTTTGGCTTGGCGAAGCTGAAAAACGTTGTGCGCGTCACGAGAACAGGCAGCACTGTCGGAACTTTAGCCTACATGTCGCCGGAGCAGGCGCAAGGCATGGAGGTGGACCATCGGTCGGATATTTTTTCTTTCGGCATCGTGCTCTATGAAATGGCGACAGGCGAGCTTCCCTTCAAAGGCGTGCATGAGGCTGCGCTGCTGTACGAGCTTGTCAACGTGCCGGCGCCGCCGATGAAGCAAACAAGAGCCGATCTGTCCGAGGCTTTTGAACGGATTGTGAGCAAGGCGATGGAGAAAAAACGGGACGAACGCTACCAGCATGTCGATGAAATGATGGTCGATCTCAAACGGCTGAAGAAAGACTTGGAGTTGAAGGAAATTTTAGCCCGAGTCGGTATGCAGCGGTTCGCTGAAATGAAGACGAGCAGGCGAGCTTTCATCGCGGCGACAGCGGTCGTTGTGCTTGTCGCTCTGGCGATTGGCGGGTATATGTTGCAATCATCAAGCTTAGCACTCTGGAGCCAGGCGATGGTGCGGACATTGAAAACGCCAAGCTGGGAAGTGAAAGATCCGGCAATTTCCGGTGACGGCAATTGGGTTGCCTATGTCGCGACCGATGTGAAGGGCATTTCGAACATATATATAATGCACACTGGCGGAGGGGAACCGAAAAGAGTTACCAATGAAACGACATTGAATACCAAATCTTCCCTGTGTTTTTCTCCGGATGCAAAAGACATTATCTATGCACAAAGCCCGATGATGAATCCCGGTATATGTTGCCCGTATGATATATATTCAGTTCCCGCTCTGGGTGGAACGCCAAGGAAACTAATTGGCCACGGTCAGCTTCCTGCCATGCCCACCGATGGAAAATCCATCGGGTTCTTTCGTTATACCGGCAAAAGCTTGACCCTTTGGTTAGCTAATGCCGAAGGAAAAGAGGAGAAGAAAATTACGGACGTAGTCGCGCCTATCCATGCGTATAATCTCACGTGGTCGCCTGATTCAAGAAAGATTGCCTTTCTGCGGAGCTTTTTGTCGTCCAACAAAGGTTACACGGAAATCTTCGTTTGCGATGCCGCCGGGAACAATGAACGGCAATTGACATTTGACCAAAAGATGATCGAGGATTTTTGTTGGTCACCGAATGGCCAAATCATCTTTAATTCCACCCGGGGCGGAAATTATAATTTATGGACGATGCCGGCAAAAGGGGGAAAACCCCAACGTTTGACCCTCGGATCGGGATGGCATCGTTTCGCGCGCGTTTCCCATGATGCTAAACGATTAGTCTATTTGGATGAGTCGCAAACGATTAACCTGTGGGCGGCAAATCTCGAAACCAAAACGCTCAAGCAGTTGACTTATGAGGAGGGGCGCCTTTATGAACCGTCGTTTTCTCCGGATGGCAATAGAATTTTATATTTGCGAGACAATCCCCTTGAGGGCGCCGGGAGCAGACAGGCAATCATTTGCAACAAGGATGGAAGTGAGCCGCTACAAGTGACGCATGAAAGGGAGGAGGGGCATTACAATTATCGCTGGTCCGGGGATGGGCGGGCCATTGCCTATACGGTTGTTAAGCGCGATACGATAGCCGGGAAAACCGATTCGGTTCACTTTGACGAAAGCATTATGGTGCGGGAGCTTGCGACCGGCCAAGCACACAAAATGGAGGCGGGAATCCTTTTGGATTGGTCGCCGGATGGCAAATATTTGTTGTATTTACCGCCGGATCGGAAAACGCGAAAAAAGCTCATGGTTGATCTTAAGGCGCTGGCGCAAAATCAGCCCATCAAACAAATCGAAGTTTGGGAAACGCCCCCTATCTTTTCTCACGATTCCCAAAGTATCATTTACGCCGATTCGATAGGCTTGTGGATCATGCCCGTGAAAGATGGTCAGGCCAAACTATTCTTCAAACGGCCTCCAGGAGAGCTATTTTATTGGCTGCGCGAAACACCTGACGGAAAGGCGATAACGTATTTGCAGATGGCCAATAAGGAGAGATTTGCAAAACTGCTCAAGGTCTCAAAATTGGGCATCGGGCCGGAAAAATTTCTTGAGCTGCCTTACGGAAACTTCATGCAGTATACAATTTCACCGGACATGACCACCGTTGTCTTTTCACGACAACAGGCGACGAACAAATTGATGATGCTCGAAAATTCTCGATAATGCCGCTCATTTGAGTTTTTCCTCAAACAACTTCAAAATCCTTTTATACTCATCCGTCCACGAGCTGGGCTCGCGGAAACCGTGGTCTTCCATCGGATACATCGCCACTTCCCAATTGTCCTTGCCAAGCTCGATCAATCGCTGTGTCAGCCGCACGGTGTCCTGAAAATGTACGTTCACATCGACCATGCCGTGGCAGATGAGCAGCGCGCCTTTCAATCCTTCGGCGAAATAAATCGGGGAACTGCGACGGTACGCCAACGTGTCGGCAGGAGGGATGTTGAGAATGTTGGAAGTATAACCATGATTGTAATGTGCCCAATCCGTCACCGGGCGCAATGCTGCGCCGGCCGCGAATACCTCCGGTGTCGTGAACATCGCCATAAGCGTGATGAAACCGCCGTAGCTGCCGCCATATACGCCAAGACGTTTTGCTTCGACGCTGTGACGTTCAACGAGAAACTTGGCGCCATCGACAACATCGTCCAAATCCTTGCCGCCCATGTAGCGATAGATTGCCGTGCGCCAATCGCGGCCATAGCCGGCGCTGGCGCGATAATCCGGATCAAGCACGGTGTAGCCGCGATCGGCGAGCAGGTTGTGAAACATGTATTCGCGAAAATAGCTCGACCACCATTTGTGGGCATTTTGTAAATAGCCGGCACCGTGCACAAAAACCACGCCGGCGCCGTTGGGTTTTTCCGGGCGATACAGGCGGGCATAAACTTGCGCACCGTCACGCGCCGTATAAATAATAAGCTCCGGCTCACGCCACGGATAGCTTTTGAATTCTTCGCTTGTCGAAAAAGTTACGCGTTGCGGTTTGGTACCGGGCTTATTTTCTTGCAAATAAATTTCCCACGGCGCGTTGAAACTCGAATAGCGTATTGCGAGCATCGTTTCATCCGGAGAGAGTACCGCATCGTTGTTGCCAGCTATCGCGGTAACCTGCGTGCGAGCGCCACCTGCAATCGGCATCGAATAAAAATGCCGCTCACCGGGATGTACCTCATTGCTCGTAAAATACCATTTTTTCTTGTCACGTGAGATGAACGGGTCAGAGATTTCGAACTTGCCATTGGTGAGCGCCTGCTTTTGGCGCGAAACAATATCGACAGTGTACAGATGCGAATACCCCGTTTCTTCCGAACAGAACCACACACGCCGATTATCCGGCATCCAGCCAACCTGGCCCGCGGTTCCAACCCCGCCAATGCTCGGGCCGCCGATCCACGCTTCGTCGTGCTGGCGTTCGAGGCAGGTTAATTTGCCGGAAGGGAATTCCAGTTTGGCAATCCAACGATCTTTGTTGTCCCGCGCGCCCACGACGACGAAAGCGCTTTTGCCATTATCACTCCAGAACGGCCCATTCCAAATGACCTCGCGTGTACGCGACTTTTTTTGTACTTTTGCCGTTGCGGAAGAATCGGATTTGGCGTTGGCATTTTTTACAGAGTCTTTTTTTACTGGAATGGCGGTAAAAGCAGCGCTTTCCATAATTCCAGGCAAGCTATCCGGCTTGACATAAAACACCGTGTCGCCGGTAATGTCCCAATAGCCAAACTCAAAAGCCGTTTGCGGCTCCCCGACTTTCAGCCGGGTATTAATATCTTCGGTGAAAGCAGACTCGGCGATATAAGTCGGCACGACGGCAGTGCGCGACTCTTTCGGCCGCTGCGACAAGGCGAACGTGACGAATTTCTCATCCGGTGAGAGCTGGACCTGTTGCACGTCTTTCTCGTCAAGATAGATTTTCTTGGGCCGGGCTGGCTCCAATTTTTCCCGCTGTTTCTTGGCTTTGTCGGCTTTATCTTTGCGTTCCTTCAACACCGCAATCAGCCGCAGCTCTTCCTGCGCCAGATATTTCTGTTGATCCGTGCTTGGCTTGTTCTCTTTCGGCGCTTGCCCCTTGCGAAAATCCGTTCGCTGCGTGATGAGGCCCGTCAAAATGTCCCAGGAAAAAAGATTGTTGTCACGAATGAACGACACCTGTTTTTCTGAAAAGGTGAACCGAGGCTGGCTCTCAGGCTCGACCGTATTGGTAATTTGCGTGGCCCGCCCGGATTTGATGTCGAGCCAGAATATATCACCGTCCCGCTCAAACACCTTTTGGGAATAATCACGCGAATATCGACCTAATCGGCTGGGAAGCTGCCCTCGCTCGGCCGGCAGCACTTTTGTAGGCTCGCCGCCGCGCCGTGAAACTTGATACAACGAATCCGCGTCGGTGTAGGCCGGATTCCACATAAAATAAACCATCCGGCCGTCTTCCGACCAATAAGGGTCGTCTGGAAAATTCCCCATCCATTTGGGATCGCGCATGATCCACTCCACCGTCAGCGTTGGCTTGGCCGGCGGGCGATCTTGCGCCAACGACAAGTACCCCAAAAGTGCGATGATAAAAAGGTGGCGGTGATGGTTTTTTCTTTGCATTTTTCCTCCTCGCGTAACCGTTTCGATAAAACTTCAGCTTCACTCAACACAAATTAATAGACGCTTGCCGCCATCTCCTGTTGCACGTAAGAATCCAGCGAAGCTTCGCCTCAAACCGACAAGCAAAAATTCGCTCACGGAATTGGAACGGCTCACGGAATAAGATTTCAAAAAATTTTCCGTGAGCTGTTCCAATTCCGTGAGCCAAAAAACTTGCTCTGTTTGTAAAGAATTTGTGGCTCAAAATCCCAGAATTATTTTCTTGCTTTTTCAAATTCATTTTGTAAATTTGGAGAGGTTCACTTTCCGTATTCGTCCGCGGATGTCAATAAAGTTCGCGGACGTCCGTGGGTGAACTTTTCGCCGCCATCCAACGTTTAATTTATGTTGAAGTACCGCCGCTTACACGCGAATCTCAAAACCCCCAAGATTATCGGAGGATGTCATGCCAGCGCTCAATTGTTACCACCCGTACCGATTTGCACTTTGCCGGCGAATTGCCAAGGCCGGCGCCCTGCTCCTCGTCATTGGACTCATGGCGTGTGCAGGAGGGAAGCTGACCACCGATCGCGCTTACAGCGAACTGAAACCAAAAGAGCAACTGCCGGAACGAGAACTGCGAGAACTGCCGGAGAATCTGCTGGTCAAAATCGAAAATGTGGCCGATGCCGGAAAAAGTTATCGCAACTACGTCGTACTTTACGTCAACGGCCGCGAGATGGCGCCGGTTGAACAAATGTCCAATTTCTTGTCAAAATACACTTACCCCATGCATCTGCAGCACGGCGTCTATGAGGTTCGCGCCGAGTACCACGTGGTTGGCTATTGGCGTGAACAAACTTTCGACATTATTCCGGACGAGCAGGTTAAAGTTTTGCCGGGAAAGCGCACGATGCTGACCTGCAAGTTGAATAAAGATTACAAGGGCCGTCCCGTCAACAAGCAGGTGCGTTTCCGGATGCAGTACGAAGACGTTGCCGAGCCGCAGACTTCCACTCTCCCGGCAAAGATTTCTGAGCCGGCCGAATCACGCGTGGTGAAAATAACGCCGCGCATCGAGGCCCAACCTTTAATCGAAGAAGTCGGCGATGGTGAGCGCGAAGAAAGGATACGGGAGCGTGTGCAGGTTGATCGAGAGCGCCTTCGACGTGCGCTGAGATGGCGGCGACCCGTGCCGGAGCCGCAGGAGCCGCTCCCAGTGCCTGGGCAAACGCTGACGCTGCAAATCAACACCACCCCTTCCGGCTCCGATGTGACGGTGGATGATCGCTACGTGGGGCAATCGCCACTCAAGGTCACCGTCACAGCCGACCAGAATCACGTGGTGCAAATCTCCCGCGCCGGCTACCAGGAGGTGGTGAAGCTCATCGATGCTGACGATTTGCGTGGACAAACGATGCTACAACTGCTGATGAAATTGGAGCCCACAGCGCCGCAGCAATAGCATGATATGAGAAAGATTGGGGCGGCGGTCAAATATTTTTTAGATTTGCTTTTATATTGAAGGCATAGCTGATGAATACGGCTATGCCTTTTTGTTTTGCGCGTTAAGAAATTGCTCGACGTGAGTGGTGTATTGATCAATCAAAACATGCTCTTTTAATGACGGGATTGAACGATAGAATTTAAATTTATGGCTTCCGCCAAATCTCCGATCGATTCCCCGATTTCGATTTCGGCTTTGGCTCCGGAGGGGGCAAGTAGACCGGCTCTTTGACTCTAAACTCATCGGCGCCGACGAACACAGTGTCGCTCACGGTGCGCGAAATATAGAGCAGATCATAAATCGTCGTATCGGCGACCACCAGCGTATCTTGATAGGTTACGGAAAGCACGTCGTAGGAAGTGATGGTGTCCGGCATGGCAGGCGGCGCGGGAGTGTAACTCAGGTAAGTCGGATTGTAGCCCCACATTTCAAACGTCGCGGTGTTGGCATCGCGCTCGAAATAAAACTTGATCGGCGCATCTTTGTAGTTGCGCTGCAGCCCACGCAACAGCGCTGCGAGAATAGCATTGGGCGCAGTGTCGGTTTTGGTGCCTTCAAAAGCTTCCGCCGGGCTGTTTTGCGTGACGATCTGATAGTTGGCGGTGAACTTCCACGCATTCATCACTTTTTGTGCCGTATCCGAAGGCGTCGGTACGTAAATCCGCTCCGAAGGATAGCACTTCACCAAATCCTCGACGCCGAAACCGTTGCTGGTGGCATCAATGATTTCCATTTTCGTGACCAGCGTGTCGGTGATGAGAAATTCGAACAGAAAAAACTCGATCAGCTGCGGGTCGTTGATCGTGGCGACGCGGATCATCTTTTGATCGACCGTGGTGTCGTTTTGGGCGAGGGCCGGCGGTATAAGCAAAAGCAGCAAGAGTACAACATGTGCTTTTAAAGTCAACCCCGAGTAAAAAAATTTACCAACGGATAAAGGCTGCCAACGGATTAAAGAACGAAACCTTTTCATCCGTTGGCCGCTTTTACCCGTTGGAAGGTTTTGTCTTAATTGATGCATAACGCTTTTCGTTGCCAAGATTAAATTGCTACGGCCGCTGTTGCGCGAGTTTGCGGTAACGCTCAAAATATTGCCTGGCCTCGTCGAATTTGCCCTGGCGCTTGAGCGCTTGCGTGATGAGCTCCGTAGCCGCCAATTCTTCCCGCGCCTCGAGCTGCTGTGAATATTGGAGCGACTCTTTGGCGAGCGTCTCGGCGCGTGGCGGATCGTTGACGGCAAGCTTCGCCAATTCCAAAAAGCTTTTAGCGCGGTAGTTCCAATCAAGCTGGGCCGACTGATTGAAGTAGGTCAAAGCCGTAGTGAATTTTTTCGCCGCCAGCATCTTCTGGCCTTGATTGAAGCACATGGCGCCGTAGCTGTCGATGTATTTTTGATACAGGCTGTCTTGTCGCGCCGCCAGCGAATCTTTGCCGGTGGCTCGCACCACGGTTTGCATCGTGTGCAGCGCATCTTCTTCTTTTTGCAAATGATTGAATTCGAGCGTGGCGAGCCGCCAGCCGATCTCACGCCGCGCGCGGGAGGTGCGCAAATCCGGCAACAGCTTGCGAAAACCTTTGGCTGCGTCGCCATATTTGCTGGCATCGACCCACACCAAAAGCGTGTCGCGTTTCTCCGAAGCGGGAATGTTGCCGTCGTCCCAGTTGATCCAATTGATGTTCGTCTCAACCGCCGCGACGTCTCCCGGCGTGGGCGCAAAACCTTTCGCGCGATGCAGCACAGTGAGCGCCGAATCGGCCTCCAGCAATTTGATATACGACTCGCTTTGATAATACAAGTAAAAAAACCTCGAGGTGCTGTCGGTCGCGGCTGCTATATTGGTCGCGTTCAGCTCGCGGCTGGGCGGCACGCCGAAAACCGTGGTGGCCGTGAGCACGTCTTCAGCCTTTTTGAAATTTTGCAGGGCGGTAGGATATTTTTTGAGCGCCAAATAGCAATCACCGAGGCGCGCGTACAGCGCATGTTGATCCCTTTCGAGCCGCACCAAATGCTCGAGAATGCCGATGGCCTTGATATAATTTTGCTCGTTGAGAAAACGTTCGGCCAAACGTTGGTATGTTCTGGCCAGCCAGAGCTTGGTGTTGTTGTCAAAAGGATTGAACCGCAGTGAGACCTCAAAAGCAGCGCGCGCGGTCTCCAGGGCTTTCAATGACTCCTGGCGCAGGATGGCGCCATCCATTGGCGACGCGGCGGCTTTTTTATCGAAGTCCCTGGCTTGGAGCAAACTGCGGCCGGCTTCATTGAATTTCTCGATCGCCGCGACGGTGTCGACTACGGCAGAGCTGTCCAACTTGCCTTCGAGAATTTTCCAGAGGTCTTCGCTCCGTTCGAAGCGCACGACCGCGGAATCGGCCACGCGCTTCGCCCTTGCCTGCATCGGGTATTCTACAAACAGTTGCCGCGCCATGCGATTGGAGGCGAACGCCACACTCGTATCCACGCCGGCAGGAACCTCGATTTTCCCTTCCGCGGTTTTGACCATTTTCGTTTTGCTGCCGCCGGCGCAGGAGCAGAGCAGGAGGGCGGTGAAACACAATACCGCCTGACGATAAATCGTCAGCCTAAAACCGCCTGATGATTTATCATCAGGCTCAGATGTGGAAGCCCCCTCAAGGGGACTGTCTATGGGAGTTGGTGTCTTTTGCTTTTTGATAAAAGTCATATCGTACAATGTCTCGATTCTAGAGCTATTTTTTGCTTCGAGGAAAACTATCTGTAGAGCAACCCGCTTTAGCGCGCTTCAACTTTTTAGCGTGGCGTCTTTAGACCCACGCAATCATTTTCCCCCCACCTCGTCCTTCACCGTTTCCCACCACGAGAGAAAAACTCGATAGAATCCCTGCGTGCGTCGATCCGAGGCTTCGCGCAGCATCGAGCTGAAGCGCATGATCTCGCCGGTGGGTTGGCGCGTCAACTCGCCGACCCGCAAGTAATTGCTCTGTTTTTTGAAGCCTTCGTCGATGAGATAGGTCACGGCATCACCCTCGGCCAAACAGACACGTATTTCGTAAGTCGATTCGACGCAGAGCAAAAAGACTTCGAACTCGCGGCTGTCAATGTTGAATTTGACGCGCGACGTGAGATTGCCGGGTTGATATCCCATAAAGCGGTCGATCACCTCTGGCAGATCGACCGGTCGCCGGCGCATCCACTCCACGAGGCCGCGATAAATCGGCGTGAAATTGCGATAATTTTCACCGAAGTCGTTCAGGCCTTTGAGATCCACCTTGACCTCGGATGCACCGCCTTTGCCGCGATTGGAGCTGCCGCGGCCGGGAGAGCCAAGGCCGGCATCACCCCTTCCGCTGCCATTTCCCAACCCGCCGCCGACACCGGCACCATCGCCAACTCCGGCGCCCACACCATTGCCGACTCCGATGCCGCTGCCTTTCGCATGGCCGGCGCCTCGACTTCGCCCGGAACCAGGCAAAGCCGTTCCTGAACCGGCCCCGCCAAAACCGAGATTGGAATTGCCATCATCTTCCAGCAACGATGACAGGCTTTCACGAGCAGCCAACGGTGAAGTGCCAGCGCTATGGCCGCGCGCCGCAACCCCCGGCGTGTTTTTGCCTTCGACGCCACGCGCGGAGAGCTTGGATTGCACCGGCACCGGGGTGCCGACATCCAACGCATTCAAATCATTTAATTCCGACGCCAGATCCATTCGCTTCGGCGCACTCGAAGCGACGACGGGTTCCCCCAAATTCTGCCCGGCCGGCCATTCGTCCGCCGCCCCCGCTCCTTCAGTTCCCCCGGGTTGGCTGTTTCCTTCAACAATGGCAACCGGCGGCGGCTCTTCCACCTTGACCATCTGTTGAAGCTCAACATATTTTGCGAGCCACATCACTTTCGCCGTTGTATCTTTGGGCGCATAGTATTGATATAACCAATAGACCTCGAGGGCGATGATGTTCAAAACGACGGCAAAAAAGAGCCCGCGCCGTAAATACTTGCGATAGCTCTGCTTAAGCTCGATGGCGCCATATTTGGCGTGTACGAGTTCTGACATGACCATATCCCTATCGGTTTAAAATCATTTTAACTTCATCGGCCGGCTGTTGCAGGCCGTCGAACTTGCGCC